>NZ_VRUT01000163.1:0-10348 GCF_008039465.1 Methylobacterium sp. WL120
CCCCCCCCCCCCCCCCCCCCCCCCCCCCGCCCCCCCCCCCCCCCCCCCCCCCCCCCCCCCCCCGCCCCCCGCCACCCCGACGACGCCGAGGCCGCCGCCGACGCCCCCAACGAGGACGAGGCGGTGATCGCGGCCTTCGACGGCGACGGGCTCGAGGTCCACCTCCAGCCGGTGGTGACCCTGCCGCAGCGCAAGGTCGCGTCCTACGAGGCCCTGGCGCGTCTGAGGCTCGCCGGCGTGGTGCTGACGCCCGAGGCCTTCCTGCCGGCGCTGGAGCGGCACGGTCGCTCGACCGAGCTCGACCGGCGCATGCTGCAGCGGGTCTCGACCATCGCCCGCCACCTCGTCGGCCGTGGCAGCGAGGCGGCGGTGGCCTACGGCCTGTCGCCGCTGTCGCTCTACGAGCCCGGGTTCCTGCGCGGGATCGCGCGGCTGGTCGCGGCGGAGCCGGCCTTGGCCGGCCGCCTCGTCGTCGCCCTGCCGCAAGCGAGCTGGCGCAACCTCGACGCCGAGCAGGCCGGGGCCGTCGCCGCGCTGAAGGGCCGGGTCGGCTTCACACTCGACCGGCCGACCGACCTGCGCTTCGACGCGGCGGCGCTGGCCGGCCACGGCGTCGGCCAGGTCAAGGTGCCGGCCGAGCTGCTGCTGCGCCCCGGCCCCGCCCGGCGCAGCCTGTCCGACATCGCGGTCGAGGACCTGGTCACCGCGCTCGCGCGGGCCGGCATCCGTCTGGTCGCGACGGAGGTCGGCACGGAATCCGACGTGCCCGACCTGATCGACCTCGACGTGCCGTTCGGGCAGGGGCCGGTCTTCGCGCCGCCGCGCCCGGTGCGCGCCGACGTGCTCGCCGCGCAGGCCCCGCCGGTCCCCTCCGCGCCGCCTGCCCCGGACGACCCGCCCGAGCCGGCCCCCGAGCGCCGCCCGTTCCGGGCGTTCCTGCGCCGGGCGAGCTGAGCGTCAGGGCTCGGGGTGCCGGGCGATCAAGGCATCGAAGAGCGGGGGTCTGCAGCGGAAGTTCGTCGCCCGCAGCCGGTCGACGGCGTCGCGCACGTCGAGAAGCCTGCGCCGCGCAGCCAGATCGATGATCCCGAGCGTGCCGGTGACGGCGAACCCCCTGGCCCGCGCCGCACCGACGCCGGCGCGATCGTCCATCAGGATCAGGTCCGCCGAGAGAGCGGAGGCCAAGCGCAGCGCCTCGCGCTCGCCGGCATCCAGCCTCCCGAGCGACGGGTCCGACCCGGTCGGATCGGGCTCGATCGCGAGCCGGGGCGGAGGCGCCGACATCCAGCCGCGCACCAGGGCCGGCGCTTCGGGATGGCTCAACTCCCGACGCACCGTCTCGAGGATCGAGACCCCGGTCAGCAGGATCGGCAGCACCGAGATCCGACGGATCAGGACGAGGTAATGGAGCGGCCCGGTATCTGCGACGGCGCGCAACGGATCTAAAGGCCGAGGCGGTCGAGGTCGCGGCGGTCGGCGTCGAGGTCGGGCACGTCGTAGGCGACGAACACGTCGCGGGCCTTGAGGAAGGCGTCGAGCGCCGCGCGGGTGCCGAACCCGAGCAGGGCACGGAGCTCGGCTTGGGTCAGCCGGCCGGCGCGGAACTCCTCGACCGCGAAGGCCTCGAGCGCACGGCGCCCGAGGTCGCCGCCGTCGGCCGCGAGGCGGCGGGCGAGGTCGTCGGGGATGGGCACCGTCACGTTCATCCCGTGAGGCTACGCCGGGACCGCCGATCGCGCAAAGCGCCCGCGATTGCCAACCCGGGCCACGGCGCCTAACCCGGCCGACCACCGCCCCCAAAAATCCGTCCGAGACCGCCGATGCCCGATCCGATCCCGACGCTGTCCGGCCTGTCCGGCATCGCGGATTCCTACGACCTGATCCTGTGCGACGTCTGGGGCGTGCTGCACGACGGCACCCGCGCCCACACGGCCGCCGGCGCGGCGCTGATCGCCTTTCGCGAGCGCCTCGGGCCGCGCCCGCGCCGGGTCGTGCTCGTCTCCAACGCACCCCGCCCCTGGGCCGGCGTGCAGCGCATCCTCGACGGCTACGGCGTGCCGCGGGGCGCCTACGACGCGATCCTCACCTCGGGCGACCTGACCCGGGCGCTGCTGGCCGAGCGGCCCGGCGCGCGGGTCCACCATCTCGGGCCCGAGCGCGACGGCCCGATCTTCGAAGGGCTCGACCTGACGCTGGTGCCGGCCGAAGCCTGCGACCTCGTGGTCAACACCGGCCTGTTCGACGACGCCACCGAGACGGCCGAGGATTACCGCGCGACGCTCGCCGCCCTGAAGGCCCGCGACGTGCCGATGATCTGCGCCAACCCCGACCTCGTGGTCGAGCGCGACGGCTCGCTCATCCCCTGCGCCGGCCTGCTGGCCGAGGCCTATGCCGAGATCGGCGGGGCGGTGACCTATGCCGGCAAGCCGCACCGGCCAGTCTACGAGGCGGCTTTGGCGATGGCCGCCGGCCTCGACGACGGCGCCGCGCCCGACCCCGCCCGCGTCCTGGCGGTGGGCGACGCGATCCGCACCGACATCGCCGGCGCGCATGGCTTCGGCATCGCCAGCCTGCTCGTCGCCCGCGGGATCCATGCCGAGGAACTCGGGGTCACGGCCGCCCACCACAGCCTCGGCGACGTCGCCGGTTGGCTCTCGCGCCAGCCGGTGCGGCCCGACGCGGTGATCGAACGGCTCGCCTGGTAGCCGGCAGGTCTCGGCGATCGGCGTCGCCTAGGAATTTCGTCGGATTGCCCTTAAACGATGATCCGCGGTGCCGGCCGACCGGCGCCGACGCCGCAACCGATGGTCCGCCCGCGATGTCCGACGCCGCATCGTTCCGATCGTTCGCCCGTCGCCGCATCGGGCCCGCCGTGCCGTCCGGTGTCGCCGGAGCCGCATGCCCGTCGACCGGACGCCCTGCGCGATGACGCGCCTGGCCCAGCGCGACCCGTCGGCGTGGCGTGCGCAGGAGCGTTTCGTCGCGCGCCTCGGCTCCCTGCGGCAGCTTCAGGTCTTCAACGATCGCGGCGGCATCGCGGTCAACTTCGACATCATGCGCTCGGTGATGCCCGACATCACGATCGTCGGCAGCCAGAGCGAGAGCTTTTCCCTATGGGAGACGACTTCGTCGAGCGGCTTCATCACCAAACCGAAGTTCAACGCCGAACTGGTGACGATCCGCTTCGTCACGAACGGCTGCATCACCTATCGCGATCGCTCCGGCGAAGCCCTCGGCACCCCGACGCACGCCACGCTGGTCGGATTCGAGGACCTGCATGAGGTCCGCGCCTCCGCCGGCTTCAGCGCCCTCAGCGCGATGAACTCCGTCGAAGCCTTGGCGGCGGCCAACGAAGCTCTCACGGGCGGCAGCCGCGACGGATTGCAGCCGCTCGGCCCCGGTCGCCAAACTGACGGCCCCCGGCATGCAGGCCCTGTTCTGCACCCTACGGCAGATCTACGCGCAAAGCCCCGGCGTGCACCCACACGGCGACCTGATCATTCCCCTGATCCGCGAGATCTTCAGCTACCAGCTGCTCTCGGCCTGGCCGAAACGCGACACGCCGGTGCCGCACGCGACGCGGTACGCGCCGGCCCGGACGGTCCGCGCGGCCCTCGACTACATCGAGGCGCACCTGTCCGCCCCGCTGACGCTGGCCGACATCGCCGCCGCGGCCGGCCTAAGCGTCCGCTCGCTGCAGGACAAGTTCCGGCAGGCCGTCGGGCAGACGCCGGTCCAGTACATCATCGACAGCCGCCTGCGCAGGGTCCACCAAGATCTGCTCTCAGACAACAACGCGATGCATTCGATCGCCGAGATCGCCGTGCGCTGAGGCTTCGTCCACATGAGCGATTTCGGGCAGCGATACCGGCGGTTGTACGGCCGCGCGCCTCCGAGACCCGGCGCGACGCCGACCGGCGGACTTGAATCCCAGGACGAGCCTCCGGCGAGACCGGCGATCCGAGCTCCACGGCCGATATGAAAAATGCGCAATAAAAGTGTAAAAATCGCGCACATTTGACACTTCTAGTTTAAAATCGGACAAACAACACATCTGATGACGGCTGCGGCGTTTCGTAGCTCTGGATCCGGCCTATGCTTCCGATCGAATGCTTTTTATCGGAACCGAACGCTTTTCCAGTATCGGCACGCCTTCGTCGAAACGATAGTCTTCGGCGTCCGTCATGCGCGTCTTCGACATCTCCACGACACCTTCCGCCGACGCGTGCCGCGGGCTTCGCGACGTCCGCGTCGAAGCCGGTAGGCCCGATCCTCTGGAGAACGGGACGAGGGCCGAGACGCGGGCGCGCCGCCGCGCCGTGATCGCCGCCGTCCGCCCGCGTTCCGCCCCTTCCCGCCTCTCGCCGTGACGCCGATGCCGCATCGAGATCCCTGCAAGACCGACACCTCACCGTCCGAGCGCACCGCTCAGACGCTGAAGCGCATCGCGACGGCCCTGCGGTGTACCGTCGACGACCTGGCGAACGGCAAGGACGACGGCCGCCCGGTCGCCGAGGCCCGGGAGCTGCTGACCCTGTGGGACGCAATCGAGGGCGACGCCGGCCGCCGGACGGTACTCGAGGTCGCCCGCGCGGTCGTGCGTGCGCAGTCGGCGCCCCCGACGCCCTAGCCCCCTCGATGGTCGCCGCGTCCTCAGGCGCGGCGGGACCCGCGACGCTCGGACCTGCCTTCGAGCCGACCCGGTATCGGCTTCGCCTGTGCCACGGCCAAGCTGCCATCTTGCGGCCCAGCCAGCCCCGGATGCTGTCGCCGACGGTCGCCGCCCGGACGAAGGCAGGACCAGAAGGGGCATCCCGATGATCGAAACCGTGAAGGCTCGCGCCGTGACGGCGCAGGACGAGCAGCGCCTGGAGCGCTCCGTCGCCGCGACCCTGCGGGTGATCGCCGCCGCCCACGCCGAGCGGACCGCCCCCCCGATCCACGCCGCCCGCCGGCGCCTCGGCGAGGTCTACGGCGCAACCCGCCTCGCCCGCCGCCTGGAGCGGGCGCCCCGCGCCTGAGCGACGGTTGCCGGGTGGGCGCCGCGGCGTTAACCCGGTCGGCGATGCGGTATTATCTCGGCCTCGCCACCACCTTCCACGACCCTGCGCTCGCGCTGATCGGGCCCGACGGCACCGTCCTCTTCGCCGAAGGCTCCGAGCGGTTCCTGCAATACAAGCGCGCCCCGAACTGCGAGCCCGACCCGGCCACCCGCATGGTCGGGCTGCTCGCCGAATTCGTGCCGCAGGGCTCCGAGCTCGTCGTCGCCTCGACCTGGGGGCAGCAATTCACCGAGTTCCTGGAGGGGCAGGGCCGCGGCGGCGCCTTCACCCTCGACGCCTTGAGCCGGCACCCGCCGACGCTCAACCGCTCGTTCGTGCCCGAGCGCGCCGAGCGCATCTTCGTCGCCGAGATGGCGATCGCCCAGGCGCGTGCCGGCTACGGCACCCTGCTGGCGCTCGACCAGGAGACGCGGGGCCGCGGCGGCGACCCGCGGGCGCGGATCGTGCGGCAGGACCGCTTCACCCACCACCTTACCCACGCGGCCTACGCCCTGTGGGGCAGCCCGTTCTCGGACGCGACGGCGGTGATCGTCGACGGCATGGGCGAGACCGGGGCGGCGGCGCTCTACCGGATGGAGGCGGGCCGCATCGCCGAGGTGCGGCGCCACCGCGGGCGCGGCTCGGTCGGCTTCCTCTACGGGCTCGTCACGGACCTGGCCGGCTTCGACCAGCTCAAGGGCGAGGAATGGAAGATCATGGGGCTCGCGCCCTACGGCCGCACCGATCCGGGCCTCGTCGCGCAGCTCCGCCGCCTGTTCTCGGCCGAGAACGGCCGCCTGAAGTTCTCCGACGACGCCACCGTGCGCGATGTCGTCGCAACGATCCTGAGCCGCCGCCCGGCCGACCTCGGCGAGGCCGGCTGGGCCGATCTCGCCAAGAGCGGCCAGGACGTGTTTTCGGAGTTGATGGACATCCTCGTCGCCGAGGCCTGGGTCCTGAGCCCGCACGAGAACCTGGTGATCGCGGGCGGCTGCGGCCTCAACTCGTCCTACAACGGCCGGGTGCTCGAACGTTCGGAATTTTGCCGGCTTCACGTCCCGTCCGCGCCGGGCGACGACGGCAACGCGATCGGCGCGGCCTGGCTCGCCTACGCCGCCGACAACCCGGACTGGACCGGGCCGGCGCCGGAGGCCCGACCACTCACCCCCTATCTCGGCTCGCAAGTCTCGACCGCACCGATGGAGCGGCTGGCGGAGTGGGAGCCACGCGCGCGACGCGTCGGCCACGCGGCGGCGACGCGGGAGGCGGCGAAGATCCTGGCGGCCGGCGGCCTCGTCGGCTGGGTCCAGGGCCGGGCCGAGTTCGGCCCGCGCTCGCTCGGCAACCGCTCGATTCTCGCCGACCCGCGGCCGGAGGGCGCCAAGGACGCACTCAACGCCAAGGTGAAGTACCGCGAGGCCTTCCGCCCCTTCGCGCCCTCGATCCTGGCCGAGGCCGGCTCCGACTGGTTCGAGGCCTACGCCGACAGCCCGTACATGGAGCGCACCCTGGTGTGGCGCGAATCCAAGCGCGACCAGGTCCCGGCGGTGGTGCACGCCGACGGCACCGGCCGGCTCCAGAGCGTGACGCCGGAGCGCAACCCGGCCTACGCCGCGCTGATCGCGGCCTTTGCCGAGATCACGAACGTCCCGATCCTGCTCAACACCAGCTTCAACGTGATGGGCAAGCCGATCCTTCACACGGCGGAAGACGCGATCCTGATGTTCTACACCACCGGCCTTGACGCCCTGGTGGTGGAGGATTGGATCGTGGTGAAATGAGCGGTTCGTAGAGGTGCCTGAGGCGCCGACCCCCCCTTCAGAACAACCCTTCGAGATCCGTCAGCACCGCCACCGGCGCCAGGTCGGCGTACTCGTCGGGCTTGGCGCCGCGGTTGATCCAGGCGCAGGCGAAGCCGAAGGCGGTGGCGCCGGCCACGTCCCAGCGGTTCGAAGAGCAGAACAGCACCGCCTCCGGGCTCACGCCGAGCGCCTCGCCGACGACGGCGTAGGCGCGCGGGTGCGTCTTGAACACCTGGGCTGCGTCGACCGAGAGCACCGTGTCGAGGTGCGGCCGGATGCCGGCGGCATCGACCGAGCGGCCGAGCATGGCCGCGTCGCCGTTGGAGAGGAGCGCGGTGGTGAGACCGCGCTCCCGCAGCCGCTCCAGCACGCCCGGCACTTCGGCGTAGGCGTCGAGGTCGCGGTAGGCGTCGAGCAACGTGTCGCGTAGGGCAGGGTCGACGCTCGCGTGGCTGGCCAGGGCGAAATCCAGCGCCCGCTCGGTGAGCTGCCAGAACGGGACGTAGCGCCCGATCAGCGACAGGTTCCAGCTGTACTCGACCTGCTTGGTCCGCCACAGCTCAGACAAACGCGCGGCGTCCGGCCCGACCGCGTCGGCGTGGCGCTGCACCGCCGAGTGCACGTCGAACAGCGTGCCGTAGGCGTCGAACACCACCGCCGTGCGGCCTTCGAGCAGAGGACTTTCGAGTTTCGAAGTGGCTGACATCCGGGCCCCTACTTCTTGTCCAGCACCTCTATCGGGTTGGTGCGCTGGTTCGCGGCCGGCTCGCGGGTGAGGTTGCGGCTGCCCGATTCCTGCGGGGCCGCCTTGGCGCCCGGCGCGCCGGGGCCGCCTGTGGCGGTGCCACCGGAATTCGGCTGGGTCGGCACGGTGCCGCTGGCGAGCTCGAGGCAGGTCACCATCTCGACGTAGGACGGGTAGCCGCCGGCCTTGTACTGGTCCTCGCACTGGCGCTTGGCCGAGGGCGTGTAGTCGCCCCAGCGGCGCTCGGCCTCCTTCTTCGCGTCCCGCTCGGAGCGCAGGCAGCCGTCGACGTTGGCCTGGTCGCTGACGCCGCTGTTGGCGCGGCTCGCCGACTGGCAGGTCTTCGTGATGTCGAGGCTCGGCACCGTGTCGGCGAGCGCCCGGGTCGAGGCCGCCGGGGCGGCGAGGAGGGCGAGCGCCAGGGCCCCGGTGAGCGCGGCGCCGGCAAGGATGCGTGTCGTCATGGTCCGCTCTTGATCTCTCGGCGTGGAACGCGCCCCGAAGGTGTCAGGCACAACGCGCAGCCGGCCCGGGGGTCCCGCCGGACCAGAAATGATTCCACAGGGAGCCGCTCACGCTCCCGGATGCGCGGCCCGCAGCGCCGCGGCGAGGTCGGCGAACAGGTCGTCCGGGTCCTCGAGACCGGTGGAGAGTCGCAGCAGGTCGGGCGGGCACGGGGTGCCCGGCCCCTCGACGGAGGCGCGGTGCTCGATCAGGCTTTCGACGCCGCCGAGCGAGGTCGCCCGCTTCCACAGGCGCACCTGCGCGGCGGTGGCGATCGCCGCCGCCTCGCCCCCGGCGACCCGGATCGACAGCATCGCCCCGAACCCCTGCTCCATCTGCCGCGCGGCGACCGCGTGGCCCGGGTCGTCGGGCAGGCCCGGATACAGCACCCGCTCGACGTGCGGGTGCTGGGCGAAGCGGGCAGCGAGGTCGAGGGCGCCGGCGGATTGCGCGGCGGCACGCAAGGGAAAAGTGCGCAGGCTCCGCATCAGGAGGTAGGCCTCGAACGGCCCGAGGATCGCGCCGCCGCCGGCGCGGATCGAACCGATCCGGGTCCAGGCGGCGTCTTGCGCAACGGTGGCGAGGACGCCGGCGACGACGTCGGAATGGCCGTTCAGGATCTTGGTGCCGGAATGCATGACGAGGTCGGCGCCGAGGCGCAGCGGCCGGGTGTGGAACGGCGAGGCGACGGTGGAGTCGACCGCGAGCCGCGCACCCGCCGCATGCGCGATCTCGGCCGCGGCGGCGATGTCGGTCACCGTCCAGAGCGGGTTGCCGGGGGTCTCGATCCAGACGAGCTTCGTCCGCCCCGGCCGCATCGCCCGCCGCAGGGCGTCGAGGTCGTCCATGGCGACGAAGTCGAGGTCGAGCCGCCGCCGCGGCGCCTCCTCACGCAGCCAGCGCTTCAGCGCCCAGTACATCACCGCCGGCGCGACCACGTGGTCGCCGGGCTCCAGCGCGCCGAACACCGCGGTCGCCGCCGCCATGCCGGAGCCGAACAGCATCGCGGCCGGCGCCTCCTCCAGCATCGCCAGCACGGCCTCCGCCTCGCGCACGGTCGCGTTGTCGGGCCGCGCGTAGGAGAAGCCGGAGGAATAGCCGTTGTCGGGGTCGCGGATGAAGGTGGTCGACACGTGCAGCGGCGCCACCACCGCGCGGGTCACCGGGTCGACGTGCCCCATCGCCTGCGCGGCGAGCGTGCGCTTCGACCAGGTGGGGGGCTGCGGAGCGTCCGGTTCGGGCTGGGTGTCGACGGGCAGGGTCATGGCGGCGTCCGATAGCGCATCGCGCCGCCAGCGTCATCGCTGGCGTGTCCGCGCGCCTCCACGTCCCGGGATACGGCAGATGTTTCGACGCGAAGCCTTATGCGAGGTTGTCACCGTCATTCCGGGTCGCCGAGGGCGTGCCCGGAATCCAGAACCGCAGGTCGTGCTTCAGCTGAAGCCATCGGCGGCACTGAATCCCGGGCTTTGCTGCGCAGCCCCGGGATGACGGCGAGGGGTCGGGCCGATCGGAGTTGCCATCTCCCGCGACCGCGCGTTCTGGGTGTGGCGGCCGCGCGTCCTAGCGTCGGGGCATCACGCCTGACACGATCCACACCGACATCGCGATCCGAATCCGCAACGAGGTCCCCGTATGCCGCCCATCCAAGCCACCCCGATGCAGGTCCCGACGCGGCCGGCCCTGCCCTGGTGGCTGCGGCTGCCCGCCGCGATCCTGCCGGTGGGGGCGACCTCGCTGATCGGCGGGCTGGCGACCGGGTCCGAGATCGGGGGATGGTATGCGGGCCTCGTCAAGCCGTCCTTCAACCCGCCGAACGCCGCCTTCCCGATCGCCTGGACGATTCTCGACGTGATGATGGTGGTCTCGCTCTGGCGCCTGCTGGGCGCACGACCGGCCACCGGGCCGGCGCAAGGGGGCTGGCGGCTGGCGCTCGTGGCGTTCGGCGTGCAGCTCGCGCTCAACGCCGCCTGGACGCCGGTGTTCTTCACGCGTCACGCCCTCGGAGCCGGTCTCGTGGTGGTGCTAGCCCTCCTCGTGATGGTGCTGTGGACGATCAAGCTGAGCTGGCGCGTCGACCGGCTCGCGGCGTGGCTGCTGGTGCCCTACGCCGCCTGGGTCGCCTTCGCGAGCCTGCTCAACGCCGCGATCTGGCGGCTGAACTGACCGGGACTCGCTGCGGATTCGGATCGCGATGTCGGTGTGGATCGTGTCAGGCGTGATGCCCCGACGCTAGGACGCGCGGCCGCCACACC
>NZ_VRUT01000164.1:0-10103 GCF_008039465.1 Methylobacterium sp. WL120
ACGCCGGGCGGGCTGAACCGGGCCGCCGCACCGCATCAGGCGGCGCGTCGTCCAAGGAAGCGACCGTCGCCGGCTTCGACGATGTGGCCGTAGAGGCTGTAGCCGAATAGGATGCCCCAGCCGGCGGCGAGCGCAACGAACAGCGCGATCCAGCGCTTCGAGACGGCACGAACCTGTCCGCCGCCCTGCTCCGCCGGGCCCGCGTCGAGCCCCACCGCCATGGCCATCCCGTCCTCCCCTCAGCGGACCGTGCGCACCGGACGCCGACACCCCTCGCGACCCTCGACCGACGCCGTGTCGGCGCCAAGTCGCCGCCAAGTCGCCGCCCCGCACGTCGGGTCCGGGCACCGGTCGCCAGGACCATCCGCTCCTAGAACCTTTGCGCGAACGCCGCGGGATGCGCCGAATACGCATTGCGGGCGACGAAATGTTAACCGGTCTTCCGTCTCGGGAAATCCCTAAACCGCGCGAATACGGCGGCGTGGCGGCGACGGATTGCCTGTGGGTCTTCGACGTAACACTTCCGACGTTGCATTCGTGCCATGGCGGGGCTGCCGATTCACTGCCATGTTCGGCAGCCGATCCGTTCAGGACGCGCCTTCGAGGCACCCGATCCCCCGCGATGAGATGCTTCGCCACGGCCCTTGTGATCGCCCTCGCCGTCGGGCCGGCCGCGGCGCAGACGCGGCAGGCGACGCCGCGGATCGCCTGCGCCGACGCGATGGCGCTGGTGAAGCGCGGCGGCGACGTGACGATCGCGGTCGGCGCCGGACAGCCCGAGCGCGTCGTGCGCGACCGCAGCTTCTGCGACCTGTCCGAGATCGCCGAGCTCCGTCTCGTGCCTACTCGCGACAACCCGCAATGCCCGATCGGCTATCGCTGCCGCGAGCCCGGCTTCGAGGATTGGAACTGGTAGGCCGCCCGTTCACGCGCGGTTGAGCGTCGCGCGCCTCTTGGTGCCACGATCTCGCCACGACCCGCCTTCACTGCCGCCGGGAGGGCTCCGACAACGGAGCCGACCACCAAGATCACCGGGAGACGCGCGTGGCCGCACTTCGAAGCGGGCTCGGCTTGCAGGCCGTGCTCACGGCGCTTGCCGCCCTCGTGCTGCTGGCGGCGCCCGGCGTGCCCTCCCCGCCGCTCTACGTGTCGCTCGCGGGCTTCGCGATGGCCGGCATCCTGCTCGCCTCGGCCAACCTCTCCGCCTACCTGAAGGTCTTCGTCGCGGTCTACGGGATCGGCTACCTCGTGCTGGCCGGCGGCAAGACCCTGGCGGCGATGAGCCTGCTGCCGCCGACGCTGGCCGCCCTGCTGCCGCCGGCCTTCGCGGCCACCGGTGCCGTCGTGTTCGGCGGCCTCGTCCTCGCGATCTCCTACCTCAAGCCGATCCGCGCGATCACCCTGATCGCCGACCCCTACTTCGCCAGCCGCGAAGCGCCGACCGCGGAGATCGGCCCGTTCCGGTTCTTCGGCAACACCGAGGGCAAGGTCGGGCAGCGGCTGGTGGCGCTGTCGATCTTCATCACCTTCGCGCAGGTGGCGCTGCAGCTGCGCCTGAATTTCTGGTTCCGAGACCTGTTCAATGCCCTGCAGGAGTACAACGCCGACGCGTTCTGGTACCAGCTCGTCTGGATCTTCGCGCCGCTGGCCACGGTCTGGGTCGTGGTCGGCATGTTCGACACCTTCGTCGACGCGTCGCTCCACCTGCGCTGGCGCACCTGGCTGACCCGAAGCTTCTACGAGCGCTGGCTCGACGGCGGCACGCATTACCGCATCCCCTTCACCGGCGAGCACGCCGACAACCCGGATCAGCGCATCCAGAGCGACGTCAACCTGTTCATCTCGCAGACGACGACGCTCTCGATCCGCCTGCTGTCGCAGGCTGCGACCCTGGTCTCGTTCATGGTCATCCTGTGGGGGCTGTCGCGCGACTTCGTGCTGCCGTTCACCGACACCGTCGTGCCGGGCTTCCTCGTCTGGCTCGTGGTCGGCTACGCCCTGGTCGGCACCTGGCTGACGCATGTCATCGGGCGGCCGCTGATCGGTCTCGACTTCCGGCAGGAGAAGGTCGAGGCCGACTTCCGCTTCTCGCTGGCCCGGTCGCGGATCTATTCCGAGCAGATCGCGCTGCTGCGCGGCGAGCGCGCCGAGAACGTCAGGCTGAAGAGCCTCTTCCACGAGATCATCGACAACTACCTCGGCATCATCTACCGGCGGATCAAGCTCGGCAGCTTCACGCTGTCCTACAGTCAGATCAGCGTGGTGTTCCCCTACATCCTCGCGGCGCCGAGCTACTTCCTGAAGAAGATCACCCTCGGGCAGTTCCAGCAGACCGGCGACGCCTTCTCGAGCGTGCAGTCGTCGCTGTCGTTCTTCATCAACTCCTACGTCACGATCGCGGCCTACAAGGCCAACACCAACCGTCTTGCGTCGTTCAAGCGCGCGATGACGCTGGCCGAGGCGTATTCCGCGGCGACCG
Source organism: Methylobacterium sp. WL120 (assembly GCF_008039465.1). NCBI lineage: Bacteria > Pseudomonadati > Pseudomonadota > Alphaproteobacteria > Hyphomicrobiales > Methylobacteriaceae > Methylobacterium > Methylobacterium sp. WL120. Next base: position 2,480 of record NZ_VRUT01000164.1, read on the forward strand.
ACGGGCTCGGCCACGGCAACGCCAGCAAGGCCGACGTGACCGCCACGGGGCTGACCCTCGCCCTGCCCGACGGGCGGACCATCGTCACAGCCGACGGCCTGTCCCTGACCAAGGGCGCGGCGACCCTGCTCACCGGCCCGTCCGGCTCGGGCAAGTCGACCCTGTTCCGCGCGATCGCCGGCATCTGGCCGTTCGGCAAGGGCCGGATCGACGTCCCGGCCGGCCAGTCGGCCCTGGTGCTGCCGCAGCGCCCCTACATTCCGCTCGGAACCCTGCGCGGCGCCGTGTGCTACCCGAACACCACGGACCAGTTTCCGGACGCCGCGATCCGCGAGGCCCTCGTCGCGGCGCAGCTGCCGGCGCTGGCCGACCGCCTCGACGAGGTCGACGCCTGGGACCAGCGCCTGTCCGGGGGCGAGCAGCAGCGCCTGGCCATCGCCCGCGTGGTGCTGGCCAAGCCCGAATGGCTCTTCCTCGACGAGTCGACCGCCGCACTCGACGAGGCGAGCGAGGCCGGCATCTATCGCATGCTGCGCGAGAGGCTGCCCGGGACCACGATCGTCTCGATCGGGCATCGCTCGACGCTGCACGCGCACCACGAGCGCCGGGTCGACATGCAGGCGACGGGTGACGGATTGTTCAGCCCGCGCGAGCTTCGCGCCGTCGCGCCGGCCGAATAGAGCATCCGCCGCAACGAAGGCTCGCATGTCGAGCCGGCTTTTCAATGATCGAACTGCGAGACGGGACGAATCACCAATCGCAATTGCCGATCGGGAATAAGAAAGGAACCCTCACGCAGTCGTGACGTTTGTACCCCGCTATCAAGAAACTGCGGAGAAACGCATGACCAAGATCACGACTTTCGCCAGCGCCGCCGCCCTCGTCCTGATGTCGTCGGCAGCCTTCGCGGCGCCCTGCTCGACCGGGACCACGGTCACGCCGAACAAGGACGCCAGCAAGTCCTCGACGGTCGATCCGAGCGCCACCGCCAACACCAGCCCCGGCGCCAAGGGCGAGTCCCCCGGTACGGTCGGCGCGATGAACAAGGCGGGCTCCGCCGCGACCGCCACCTCGCCCGCCGACGTGAACGCGCAGGACAAGGGCAAGCCGACCGCCGCGCAGGCCGCTAGCAACGATTGCTGATCGACTTCGATCGCAGCTGAGATCGCGCCCGCTCCGGGAGACCGGGGCGGGCGTTTTCGCGCGTTTAGAGCATGTTGCATGATCTCCGGATCATGTAACATTCTCTGTCCTATTGCGTGGTCGCATTTTCTTCACGCGAGCCGGCGTCCACCTCGCTCGAAATTGCTCTAGCCGAGCAGCCCCGTGGCCGCGAGCGCGGCCTTGCGGATCGCGTCCACGTCCGGCGCACCGGGCTTAACCACCCAGCTTCCGCCGACGCAGAGCACCGCACCGAGCGCCAGCCATTCCGGCGCCGTCGCCTCGGAGATGCCGCCGGTCGGGCAGAACCGGACCTGGCCGAACGGCGCGGCCAGCGCCTTCAGCGCCTTGATCCCGCCCGAAGCCTCCGCCGGGAAGAACTTGAACCGGTCGAGCCCGTGGTCGAGGCCGCGCATGATGTCGGCGGCGTTCGAGACCCCCGGTAGGTAGGGGATGCCGCGCTTCAGCGCCGCCTCGGTGAGCGGCGCGGTGAGGCCCGGGCTGACGATGAAGGTCGCGCCAGCCTCGATCGCCGCGTCGAGGTCGCGCTCGTTGAGCACTGTTCCGGCGCCCACCACCGCGCCCTCCACCCGCGACATCGCGCGGATCACGTCCAACGCCGCCGGCGTGCGCAGGGTGACTTCGAGCGCTGTAAGCCCGCCCTCGACCAGGGCGCGGGCGATCGGCTCGGCGTGCTCGACCTCCTCGATCACGAGGACGGGGATCACGGGGACGGAGCGCATCAGCGCGTCGATGCCGGTCATGCTGCGTTCCTTGTCCGTTGATCTCAAAGGCCGGCGGCGGCGAGCATCGCCGAGGCGCCCTGCTCGGCTCCGTCCGCGCCGTGGCGCATGAAGGCGAACAGCTCGCGCCCGGTGCCGGTGGCCGGCGGCGGTGCCACGGCGTCGTCGCGGGCGGCGAGTTCGGCGTCGTCGACGAGCACTTGCAGCAGGCCCTCTTCCGCGCTGAGGCGCACGATGTCGCCGTCGCGGATCTTAGCGATCAGGCCGCCGCCCAGCGCCTCGGGGCTGAGGTGGATCGCCGCCGGCACCTTACCTGAAGCGCCCGACATCCGCCCGTCGGTGACGAGGGCGACCTTGTGGCCGCGATCCTGGAGGACGCCGAGCTGCGGTGTGAGCTTGTGCAGCTCCGGCATCCCGTTGGCGCGGGGACCCTGGAAGCGCACCACCACGACCACGTCGCGCTCGAGCTCGCCCGCCTTGAACGCCTTCAGCACGTCGTCCTGGTGGTCGAAGACGCGGGCCGGCGCCTCGATCGTGCGGCGATGCTCCTCGACCGCGCTGGTCTTGAAGGTGGCACGGCCGAGGTTGCCCTTGACCAGCCGCATCCCGCCGTCCGCCTGGAACGGCGCGCCGGGCTTGCGCAGCATCGTGTCGTCCAGGCTCTCGGGCACCGCATCCTCGAACGTAAGGTCGTCCCCCGAGAGCTTCGGGTCGCGGGCGTGGTCGCGCAGGCGCGCGCCGGACACGGTGAGGATGTCGTCGTGCAGCAGCCCGGCATCGATCAGGCTCGCCATGACGAAGCTCATGCCGCCGGCCGCGTGGAAGTGGTTCACGTCGCCCGAGCCGTTCGGGTAGACGCGGGCGATCAGCGGCACGACGGCCGAGAGCCGGTCGAAATCCTCCCAGTCGAGGACGATGCCGGCGGCGCGCGCCATCGCCGGCAGGTGGATCGCGTGGTTGGTCGAGCCGCCGGTGGCGAGCAGCCCCACCACCGCGTTGACGATCGCCTTCTCGTCGATGCAGCGCCCGAGCGGTCGGTAATCGTTGCCCGATGCGCCGATCTCCGACAGGCGGTGGATCGCAGCGCGCGTGACCGCCTGGCGCAGCTTGGTGCCCGGGTTGATGAACGAGGCGCCCGGCATGTGCAGGCCCATCACGTCCATCATCATTTGGTTGGAGTTGGCGGTGCCGTAGAACGTGCAGGTGCCGGCGCCGTGATAGGAGGCGGATTCGGACTCCAGCAGCTCCTCGCGGCCGACCTTTCCCTCGGCATAGAGCTGGCGGACGCGCTGCTTCTCCTTGTTGGCGATGCCGGTCGGCATGGGGCCTGCCGGAATCAGGATCGTCGGCAGGTGGCCGAAGCGCAGCGCGCCGATGATCAGGCCAGGCACGATCTTGTCGCAGATGCCGAGGAGCGCGGCGCCGTCGAACATGCCGTGGCTCAGCGCCACCGCGGCCGACAACGCGATCGTGTCGCGCGAGAACAGCGACAGCTCCATGCCGCGCTGGCCTTGCGTGACGCCGTCGCACATGGCCGGCGTGCCGCCCGCGACCTGCGCCGTCGCGCCGACCTCGCGGGCGAACAGCTTGATCTGCTCGGGGTAGCGTCCGAAGGGCTGATGCGCCGACAGCATGTCGTTGTAGGCGGTGACGATGCCGATGTTCATCGCCCGGCCCGAGCGGATCGCGGCCTTGTCCTCGCCCGACGCCGCGAAGCCGTGGGCGAGGTTGCCGCAAGCGAGCGTCGGCCGATGCACGCCGGATTCGCGCTCGCGCCGGATCAGGTCGAGGTAGGCGGCCCGGGAATCGCGCGAGCGCTCGACCACGCGCGCCGTCACGGCCGCGACCACCGGATGGATCTCTGTCATCGCAAGTCCTCTCGACGGCTCGGATGCGAAACGCTCCGGGACCGTCCTGTGCGCTGCCGACTTTGGGCCGGCCGGCGAAGGTGCAGATCCTTACGCCCCCGACCTGACCACAAGATGGCGGGACCGGTCGGGGGCTTCGGGCTCAATACTGCCAGAAGATCCGCTGCAGCTCCTTGGTGTCGCTGGTCTTGGTCAGCGCCACCGCCGCGAGGATCTTGGCCTTCTGCGGGTTCAGGTCGTGGGCGACGACCCAATCGTAGGTGTCGTCCGGCTGCTCGGCGTTGCGCAGGACGAACCCGTCGGGCACGCGCGAGGAGCGGATGATCAGCGTGCCCTTCGCGCGGATGTCCTTCAGCGTGTCCACGAGGTAGCCCGGCACCGAGCCGTTGCCGGTGCCCGCGTTGACGATCGCCTTGGCGCCGGCGTCGACCGCGGCCTTGTAGGCGCCGGGGAACATGCTGCCCGATCCGTAGACGATGGCGACCAGCGGCAGCGCGTCGATCGTGTCGATGTCGAACTCGGAGCTGGTGCCGTGGCGCTTGTCGAGGCTGCGGAAGAAGTAGGTCTTGCCCTCGACCACCATGCCGAGCGAGCCCCACTGGCTGAAGAACGCGCTCGGAACGATGTTGGTGCGCTTGGTGGCGTCGCGGCCGGACTGGATCTGGTCGTTCATCGTCACCATGACGCCCTTGCCGACCGCCTCCTTGCTGCCGGCCACCGCGACCGCATCGAGCAGGTTGAGCGCGCCGTCGGCGGAGATGGCGGTGGAGGGGCGCATCGAGCCGACCACCACGATCGGCTTGTCGGTCTTCACCACGAGGTTGAGGAACAGCGAGGTCTCCTCGAGCGTGTCGGTGCCGTGGGTGATGACCACGCCGTCGACGTCGCTCTGCTTGACCAGCTGCGACACGCGTTTGGCCAGCTGCACGAGCTGCGCGTCGGTGAAGCTCTCGGAAGCGATCTGGAAGACCTGCTCGCCGCGGACGTTGGCGATGGCCGACATCTGCGGCACCGCCGCGATCAGCTTGTCGACCCCGACCTTGGCCGCCTGATACGTCGCGCTGTTGGCCGCGTCCGCGCCGGCGCCGGCGATGGTGCCGCCGGTGGCGAGGATCACCACGTTCGGCTTGCCGACCTTGGCCTCCACCGCCGCGTCGGACATCTCGCGCCCGATCGCCGCCCCGGGCAGCGACAGGCTCGCGAGGAGAAGGGCCGCGAGCGCGGCGCACCGGCTGGATCTGACAGGAAGCATCGACACCCCTTCGCATGGATCGCCGCGGCGCGGCGCACCGGCCGCATCCTAGGCCGGCCCATCCGCGAGGCAAGAACGAAGCCGTTCGTTCGCGCGACCGAGCCGCGCGACCGTCACGCCGGATCGAAGCGGCAGCTTGAGCGTTGAATACGGGTCGTCCCCCGGGAAAGGCGCCGCCATGCTGACCTTCGCCAGCCTTCTGCGGGAAGTCGAGGCCAACGCCCCCGCCCGCGAGGCGATGTCCCTCCTCGACACGGCGCTCGCCCGCCGCACCTCCGACGAGCAAGGCGCGTTCTGGCGGGCGATCGACATCTACTACGTGTCTCGCAAGGCGCCCGGCGCCGAGGCGCAACCCGAACCGCCTGCATTGGTCGCTGCGACGCAGGCACCGTAGCGCCCGCGCTTCATCCGTCCGTGTCCACGCTTCGGTCACGTCGGACTTGCGCGCCGGCCTCGCTTCGGCCGATCACGCGGGACGCGCGGTCGCCAGCGGCCCGGATCAAGCAGGAACCCCATGTCCGAACCCGACGACGAGCCGCTCGACGCCGTCTCGCGCCTCTACGCGAAGATGCTGGCGATGGAGATCGTGATGGGCGTGCTGATCGGGCGCCTGTCCGAGGAGGACCCGGAGGTGCGCGAGGACGTGAAGCGCGACGTCGCCGTGCTCCTGGCCGACATGCCGATCGATGGCGCAAGCGAGGAGCTGATCGCCGGCGAAGTCCGGCGCGCCGCGGAGGCCCTGACCAGCGTGCGCATCGCCTGAAAGCCGCGCCGTCAGGCGAAGGGGTTCTTCACCACCGTCGGCGCGGTCGTCGATTCGGCGACCTCGGCCGGCAAATCCGCCGCCTCGAGCGCGGCGACCACGGCGTCGATCGTGGCCTTCAGCGCGCGCGCCTGCGCCAGGCCGACCTTGTCCCGCGTGATGTCGAGGGAGCCGTGCAGCGCGATCGTGTCGGGGCCGTTCTCGAACGCCAGTGCGCCGACGATCCTCACCGCCGCCGCATCCGCAAAGGGCTCGAAGGCGGGCTCGCCATCCTTGGACTTCGTCATCGCAAAGGATCCTCAGAAGATCGAGCGGAGCAGCTGGCGCAGGGCGCGGTGCAGGGCGCGCGCGGCCTCGTGGCCGAGCCAAGCGCGCCAAGTCTGCTCCCGACCCTGGGGGCGGTGGTCGGCGACGTCGTCGCGGGAATAGGCGCGCGGCTCCGGCAGCGTCATCGCCGAGGCCTTCTGGCTCGGCGACAGCGACGGGAACGCGTCGATCCCGGCGACGCCGCGCAAGGCGTCGAGGGAGATCGCCTGCCAGGTCCCGCCCGCATCGTTGGGCGCAAGGTAGGCGCCGCCCTCCCCCGCGACCGGATCGTAGATCGCCTTGAACATCTGGCTCGGCACCAGCACGCGGCCGTTGATCGAGGCGAGCGCGTCGCCCGCATAGACCGGCCCGGTCACGACGAAGAGCTGCCCGCGCCGGGTCGCGAGCCGGCGCGTGCTCTCCTCGATCGCCGCCCAGAGGCTTCGGTTCAGGGCGCGGTTCTGCGGGACGACGTTGGCCAGGCTGAAAGATTGTGCCTGCGCCGCGCCGGTCGGCATGTCGCCGGCCGGCGCGAGATGGCCCCGGTCGAACCCGCTGCGGACGTAGTCGTCGAGCCGCGCGCGCTTGTCGGCGGGGACGCGGTCCTCGTCGTGGAAGGCGTCGATCCGCTCGACCCGCCGAGCGTCCGAGACGCTCGCCCGGGTCAGCCGTTCGGCGGCGTAGAGCGGCGCGCGCGCCACCCCGGAATGCAGCACCGCATAGGCGTCGAAGCAGAGGGGCAGCGTCTTGGCGGCGAGCTTCGGATTCGTCAGTTCAGGGGGGCGATTGTCGACGAACAAGGCCGGGCAGCGTTCCGCGGCGCGAACCGGACCGAGGCCGAGGATCAGGGCGACGAGGGCGATTCGTCCGCGGCTCAAGAGCACGCGCGAACCCTGCGCGGCCCCGACGGCGTCGGGCGCTCGCGCCAGGTGCAGGGGCGACCGAGCGTGCCCTCGAATGGGCGGACGTCGCGGTCGGGGGCGCCCGGCACGGTGCGAACCGGGCAGTCGCCGAGGAAGGCACACGCGAACGTGAACACGTCGTCGACCGGGCGCGGCTCGGCTTCCGCGCGTGCGCTGAAGACGAAGGCGAGAATCGATAGGAATCCGGACAGCACAGCACGGAGCAACGCGGGCCTCATGTGGCAGCGAGGGCACGAAAGTGGGAAAATCCAGGGATGAAACATTGATCGGATCCCACAAGGTCCGTAATTGGCACTATCATGACAGCGGCCGTACCAACGTTCCCGCGAGCGGGCGACGGCGAAACCGGCCGGAACGACCCCGTCGTCATAGGGGAGGTGGACCGCGCATCGGCCGCCTCGGATCGACGCGGCCTGCCACGGATGCCCTTCGGGCCGGAAGTCATAGCGAGCGAGTGGTTCATTGACACGTCAAGAAACATCCCCCTCGATTTTGGACGGTTTGTCTGAGACGTCTGCGTTGCGTTTGTTGCCGGAGAGCGACCTTCCGGCGGTTGCGGAGGCGGTTCGGTCTGAGATGATCGAGACCGTGTCGGTGACGGGCGGGCA
>NZ_VRUT01000165.1:0-10088 GCF_008039465.1 Methylobacterium sp. WL120
GTCCCTCCGGCTCCAGGATGATGTCGCCGGCGATGCCCGCCTGCGCCAACTGCTCGGCCACGATGAAGCGCGACTCGGCCGAGGCGATCACCGCCGGCCGGGCGAAGGTCGCGAGGTCGCTCACCCGGCGGGCGGTCGCCTGGAACGTCGACTCCGACGCGTCCACCAGCCGCGCGAACTGCTTGGGCATGCTCTCGCGCGACATCGGCCACAGCCGCGTGCCCGAGCCGCCGCACAGGATCACGGGGAGGATCGTCAGCGACGCCATGGGAGGGGGCGAAACTCTGTTCATATATTCCAGCCAGCTCATCGTTTCATTCAGTCTAACGTCATTCAAACGTGATCGAGTACGTCGGCAATCGCATCGTCCCAGTCGCTCCGGGGCGTCCAGCCGGTCGCCAGTCGCCACCGGGATTTCGGACGCGCGCATCCGGTCCGGCGCGACCCGGACCTCGAACGCGACCCGCGCGTGCCGCCACAGGTCCGACACCACGCTCGCGATGTTACGCGGCCGCCCCAAGGCGACGTTGAACACCGACCCGTCGGCGATGTCCACGCCGCGATCGATCAGCTCGGCATAGGCTCGCACCACGTCGCCCACCGGCAGGAAGTCTTGCTCGGCGGCGAGGTTGCCCACTTCCAGCACCGGCGGCACCAAGCCGGCCTCGATCCGCGCGATCTGGCCGGCGAAGGATGGCAGCACGAAGCGCTCGTCCGGCCTGACGCCTGGGCGAACTGCTACAGTGGAACTGGACCTTGCTGAAGGGACCCGCTCAGGCCGCCTGACCCGCAAGGTCCACCACCGAGCGCTTACGACGTAATGGGCGCAGAGCGCCTCGTAGCGGCGGGTGAGGTCGGCGCTTGCGTCTGCGTCGAGATTGCGGGAGGCGGCCGAGAGGCTGTTGGTGCGATGCTCGCCGGGCACGCCACCCAGGCTCTAAAGGGCGTTCTGCATTTTCTCGGCGAGCGCGACGAAGCTTTCGCCGCTCAGCACCACATGGGCATGCTCGAAGCCCGAGTAGGCGAGCCGCAAGTGGTAGTGCCGGCGATCGAGGGCGATGCCGGCGATGGTGATGCCGGCGGCATTCATGTCGGTGAACTTCGACAGGCCGATCCGCCCAGGCTCACGCGTCTGGCAGAAGATGACCTCCTGCTCCGCACCGTGCAGGCTGAAGGGCAGATCGGGCATCTTAAGCTCTTGACGCGCGCCACGTACGGCCGCGCCAACCTCGCTCTCTTCCGCCGACGGTTCCTCCTCGCAGCCTAATCCATAAAACTTGGCGAGGCGCTATTTTTCAGGAAGCAGGCCAACTAGAGTCAAGTTCTTTTTCGGACGACGTGCTTTTCTAGAAATAGCCCAATCGTTAAAAGCGAAAGAGAAAATAAAATGATGTAGAAATAATCGACTGTTATTGGTAGATCAGGGTAGTATCCAAGCCTGACCCATTCAATAATCCCGACGACGGGGTTGTACTTAAGAATATCATAGATTTGGTCTGGAAGAAAATTTGGCAGGAACATCACACCGCTGGTAACATAGATCACGACGGTGAACAGGATGCTTCCCATCATCCAGGCCGGGAAGAAGGCGACGATGCTGACGTTGATCGTGCCGAAGCTGAGGCCGAGCAGGATGGCAGCGAGATAGCCGCACATCGATGTGAACGGATCGATTGGTATCGGATTAATGCCGGCAGCTGCGAGGATCGCCGACACCGTGAGCAGCCCAAGGAACCCGGTGACGATTTCCACGAGGATACGGGAGAAGATGACGTCGAACAGCTTGACCTGAGGGTAGTAGGTCAACGGACGGTTGGTAATAACGGCCTTCATGACCTCGCGCGAGACGTACTGGAATACTAGTGCCGGCACTGCGCCGCTCGCGAAGAACAACGCACGGCTGTCACCGATCGGCGCGGGCACATGGCGTAGAACGTAGATGAGCACGAGCATGAAGATATGCACGACCGGCCAGAGCACGGTGATCATGTAGCCCCAATGCGAGCCGCCGAAGCGCGTGCGCATGTCCCGCAGCATCAATGCATGCAGGACGTGGAGGTAGGACTCCATCTGGCTTCTCTGGAGCGGTCTAGTTACCATTTTCCGGTCAATCGCGGGCATGACGGCTCCGAATTCTCGTATGCTATCATCTGCATCGAAAGCGCCAGAATTATGGGATCACCAGCGCCGCCACTGTTCGACATTCTCCAGTGGCTCGAACCGCATCATCCCGGCCCGCCGACTTTAACGCCAGCATTATGGTCAGGCTCCAGCGCGGAGCGCGATACCCTCGACCGTGGCCTTGACCGGAAGTTTACTTTGAAATCGGCCATGGAGCGCTGCTTCAGCTTGGCAGCGATACCGGACAGGATCATGGGCCGACTCCAAAGCGGAGGCGGCATGCACGTCAGGTGTAGCTAATGATCCGTGAATGAAGACGCCTTCGCGTTTGCGACAGGCCTTTACAGTCGGCCTCAGTCGCAACTACTGCGCCAATCCACCAAACGGTGGCGCTTCTCGGGTGAACCACCAGTAGATAACCATTGCGAGTACAATCATGGAGATGAAAAGGGTGATTTCAAGCCAGCGCGTCATGCTAACCGCTTAGCACGGCGATATGGAGGAAGCGACCTGCCGAGGATGACGTTCAGTGAGCCCTCGCACGGGCAGGAGCTTGTGTCACATTCATCGTCACTACGGATGCAGACCTTGTATCGGGAGTAGTGTGTTGAGGCGGTAGAGCGCATGAGTGTGGCCTAGGGTTTTTGCAGGAGGAGCCTAGGGATCACTTCTGGTTTACGGATGAGCAGTTTGCGAAGATCGCCCCGCATTGCCCACCGACCCGCGTGGTAAGGCATGCTTAGATGATCGGTGTGTCATCAGCGGCATCGTCCACATGCTGAAAAGTGGTTGCCGCTGGACCGATGTATCGCGCGAGGTCTATGGGCCGAAAAAGATCTTTTACAATAGGTTCGTACGCTGGGTTGCTAAGGGCGTTTGAGTCAGGATGTTTGAGACGCTCGTTTAGGCTGGGGGCCTACTCTCCCAAGTGCTGATCGATCCGACCGCCCTGAAAGAGCACCGCTGCTCCTTCAGGGGTAAAAGGGGGAGCAGAACCAAGCCATTGGCTGCCTCATCCTGAGCCTGCCGAAGGAAGCGGAGCAGGCGCACCACCAAGATCCATGCGGCTACCGATCGTTGCTGCTGTCCGCTCACCTTCCTGTTGATTGACGGAAAAGCCGCTGACTGCAAGCCTGGCGTGCTGCTATTGGCGTGTTTGCCCACCTGCCGCATTGTCCCCCACTAACAAAGGCACAACAGCGACACCATGCGGTGGCAAATCGAGGCGAGGGGAGCAGTCCCTAATATTAGCCAAAGTAAACAAGCATTAGAATCCATTTTTCTCGCCAGTTCACGACTTGCGGTTGCAATGCCACTGAGCGCATGTTCGGTCTAATCAAAGACTTATTTTGCATCTCTACGCGATATGATTGCTTGGACATTAGCTAATTTGCTATTGTCTACCCTGCCTCCACTGTCAGATATCGGTTATGAATCCGAACTCTAGAACCTCTTATCTTTTGACGGGGTTTAAGCGGTGCTGGGTTGTTTCTTTTAGATAATTCGTGTGAGAGGCAGGGTGGTGTTTTCCTCACTATCAAGCCTCCATCCACAACGTTAAGAAATATGTTAATAAGTTAAAGACGCGCGCGCGTTGTTAGGCTTCGGTAAGCGCTTGTTCTTTCTGTGAAAAAAAGGGGTATTTATCCGCGGAGTGACGAAGCGCGTTATCCGCAGAGTGACGAACCTTCATCCGCAGGGTGCCGAGTCAAACATCGCTAGAGTGACGAAGCTGCATCTTTGCAGCACCCTGGCGCGCCGCGCCGGATGGAATCCTCGTGGGCGTCGCTGCAAAACCCTACTTTTTATGTCAAGAATGAATCTGGTAGGCCCATGGTATTTTTCAAAAAACTTTTGATATCAGCATCTTACGATGATTTATCCGTAGAGTGACGAACTAGATCTCCTTCTTGGCTGGTCGGCGAACGGACTTGCGGCGAGATCCTTCTGCCTTGGGTTTCGGAAGGCTGACCAAGTCGCTCTCCATCGCTGCCAAGCCTGCATCGCCTCGGCCGTAGAACACGACGGAGTCGTCAGCGTGCAAGAAGATTAGGTGATAACTCGGTAGGGAGCCCTCTTCTCCGATACCACGGACAGCCGCCCGGAATTTGAACAGGGGTTGACGGCTACCGACCTTTTTTTGCAGCAGCTCAAGGCCAACCTTCCATCGCCCTTGGTTCCCGCAATGCTTGCGTGCCAGTTCGTACAACCGCTTCTCAGTGGCCTTCCGAAGCTTGAAATAGTCTTGGTCGATACTCAGCACCTCCAGTGCCATTGCGGCATCGAAGGTAAATTCGCTTAAGGTGATCCGTAACTCCTCCAAACGGTTGTTTGGTCCACGGGTGATCGTCTCCCAAGCGTCGATCAAGCCAAAACCCTTGGTGCGGCGCCTGGCCGGCTTTCCAGTGGCGATCGATGTTTTGATGCGGGTGCCGGCAAGCCGTTCCAGAGCCTGTTCCAGCAGCTCGTAGCCGCGCCCAGACGTGCTGCGGTTGGTGAAGGTAAGAACGTCGTGTGCCTTGATACTCACCGTGCGAGAGACGGCCTCACCGCGGTTCACGGCAGCCACAACTTTCGACACGCACGTAAGCACGATGTCCTTGTCATGGATGGTTGCGCGACCTTTCACCGACGGTGTCACCTCCAACGTCACACCATTGTGTTCGTAGGATAGAATACGCTGATCGCCGTCTTCGATCGCGTAGACCGGGTGCTCCATAGTTGCCAGCTCATCCTTGGGCATTGCAGCCCGCCCGGTGGCGATGAACAAGTCAATTTGCTGCGTGAGGACCGGGGTAGGTCCATGATGCTCATTAGCTTGGCTGCTGGCCGGCGTGAGCGCTTTGCCCTGGTTGCGGGCCTGGATCGGCGCTACACGCCGTGTGTGGCCTTCCTGGCTCTCCTGTGCCCCGCTCTGAGCCGGCTCCGACGCTGCCTTTTGTCTTTCAGCATCGGCCATGACGCTCTTGCCAAGCCCTTCGAAGGCCTTGGCGAGGCTCGGGTCGAGTCCGCCGAGCAGGTCTCCGAGCTGCTTCGGTCCGCTACTCATTCCTCGAGCCTTTGATTCCGATGAAGCCGCTCTCTAGGCCTTGGAAGATACAGGTGTTGATCCAGGCAGCGCGGCTCAAGCCCATTCGGCTTTCAGATACAGCACCGGCAGCAGTTCATCCAGGCTACGGGTGCGCCTTGCCCACTTCGGCAGGATCGTCGAGGTGAACCAAACCCGATCCTATGCTCCCGTCGCGCCGCGATCCCGGACGCGAACCCTCGCCACCGGCACCGGCCCGATCCCGGTCTGGACCTCACGCTCTGGCCCATGTTCGTGCAGCACTAGCCAGGTACGTCCATCTCGTGGCCGCAGATCCTGCATCGCCGTCAGGAAAACCTCGGCCTCAAGCTCGACCGTCTGGGCGAGAAGGCGACGAGCACCAGCATGCAGCACCTCGGTCAGGGGATCGTCGATCACATCCGGCTGACGAAGCCACGCGATGTTGGTAAAACCTTGATCTTAAAAGAAAATCTGATCCTTGACCTGAACCTGGTCGGCGACAGCAGATAGAGCAAGTGTCGAAAGGAAGCTTGAAGGGCGCAGCGTAGGATCTGGCCCAATGTTCGGAGTGTGTCCGAGCGTCGCTTTAGTCGGCTGTCTTGCTGGCTGACGATTCGGTCTGCGTGAGTCTGCGACCGGCCGTCGGGACGCATCCGCTGCACACGATGCTACTCGCGCGCCGAACCTGAGCGTCAAAGCGGCGATTTCGACTGGCCTGGGCACGCTGCTCGACCTCGGCGCGCGCTTCGACATCAGCGAGTGGCGTCAGGGCTGGCTGTACCGCCGGAAGTGGTCCCTCTTGTGTATCAGCCGGACTTAGTCGGGCAGCCAGGAACGGGGAGGTGCGGGGGCGGGTGCTCGACGCTGCCATCCCACCAGACACCGGTACTCCTGCGATGGGCGCCGCATGGGTCATTGCGCGCTGAGGCAGCGCCGCGTCGTGCGCGACCCGGTTGCCAGAACGCGCAAAAATGGCCTGCGGATCGATGCCGGCCGTCCCGCGTCCTGGCTGAAGGAGTAGATCGCCTGGCATTATTGCCGTGAGGGGTTGCGCAGGCTCGACCGCTTCCGGCTTGAGCGAAGCTGTAGAAGCGAGGGATGCGCCGGATCCCGCCCGCAAACGAGCCTGCGGATCGGTGCCGACACACGCCGATAGGCTCGTGATACCGAAAGCGGCAACGAACAAGGTTCTAACCAGTCTCAAGACGCCCCCGTACCAGCATGACATCCGCTGGATCGCTGCCCTGTCCCAAGATGGCGATAGGTGATTGATGTATCGCAAATATGGCGCTGACCGAGCCTTTGCCCGACCTGCGCTCTCTGCGCCTGGTGAAATCCGCTCGTGAGCGCAGCAAGGCCGCCAACACGCTGGCCCGTGTGTTCGTGATGCGTGCGTTCATCACGTAACCCCGACCGGCGGCGTCGAGCGCGCTGCGACGCTTATCTTACGAACGAGTTCCCCTTTTATCTGCCAGGTCTGTGGGTGTGATTGACAAATTATCAATCTAGCAGTCATTACTGACTTACCTAGATCGATGAGGCGTCGACTATCACCGTATTCATGGCGTCAATCATCTCGACAGTCAGCATTTTCTGACATCAAGCGATGTGACGCGTGATCTCACGCCCGATTTTGCAAGGTCGCGAGCTTACGCGCCGCGCCGCGCTGTGCGCGCAGGCGCTCGCCGTAGCGCGCTGGCATCGCTGGCGTCTTCCACGAACCCGCCTGCATGACCTCGAGTAGCTCGAAGCCCGCCGCGAACATGTCCTGCGTTGCCCCGACCCGTGTCGAGTGGCCCGAGGGGAGGCGGGAGAGTTTGAGTCCGGCCGTAATGGAGAGATCCCGGAATATGCGCGAGACCTCGGCGGCGCCGAGCATGGCGTCTCCGACCCTGCCGCCCTTCGTCAAAGGCCGGAAAAGGGGTCCGCTGTCCAGCCGGGCGGCAGCGAGCCAAGCCTCGATATGCGCCACGGTGTCGGGCGCGAGGTACTTGATCGCTCCCTCGCCCTCCTGGTCGGCCTTGGAGCGTCGCACCAGGACGGTGCCGGAGCCGTCCGCGCCGCGCTCCAGATCCCCTATATATAATGAGACAAGTTCGGAGCGGCGCAGCAGCGTGTCGTATGCGACCGCGACGAGCGTTGCGTTGCGGAGCGCAATCAATGGTGTCTCGCGCACCCCTTCCATCACGCGCCGGTGCAGCCGATCAGGCGCCTTCACGATGAGCATGCGCTCGATGCTGCCTCGGTTGAGGGGCTCGGCCTGCTTTTGGCGCCGACCCTTGGCCCGGTTCATCCGCTTCACCGCCAACCGGACGATCTCGTCGGCGCATGGGTTGGGCAGCCCGGCGGCGCGGTGGAGCGCGGCGATCGACGAGCGGTACCGCTCCACCGTGGCGCGGGACTTCGTTTCGGTTTGGGCGTCGATGAACGCGACGACGGTTTCCGGGCTGGCCGGGAGCATCGTCCGCTCGACGCTCGAACACCATGCCGAGAAGATCCGGCTGTCGGCGGCCAGCGCGCGGAGCGTATTGTCGGCGAAGGCGCCGCGTGCGGCGCGGGCATGATCCTCCAGCCGCGCGACCAGAAGCTCGAGGCCGGGCGGAAGCGCCTCCACGAACGGGACGGGTAGGGCGACCGACCCGCGCGGCGGTTCGGCGTCGGGATCGTTGGCGTCAAGCTCCATGGACCGAGCGTAGCGGCCCAATCGTGAACGATCCACAATGATCTGCGATAAGTGGCATTATCGATGGCCATTTTGTCGGCTCCTCCGAAGGAGCTCTTCCAACGGTCAAGCATGGTTGCGCCGCGGTGGAAAAGGCGCCGATCCGTGGATCGGGCGACAGGCGCTTGAGCCGAGCAGGAGCACCCTGTGGTCCGCGTTCGACGGACTGATCCATGTTGACGAGCCAGTGCCATCGATCAGTGATCAGCAGGAGTCGGTCAGCGCCTCGGGACTATTCGGGCGAGCGATCTCGTGTGACGACGCGGATGTCGGAGTGCCGTTCGAGCCCGCCGGCGAGCGTCTGCGCCCTGTACGTCGGGCAGGTGGTCTGAGGATTTCAGGAGGCAACGCGGCGACAGGGCATGGCTGATCGACGGTGTGACGCAGCAGACGCGTCGAACGTCGATGCGTCGCGCGGTCGGCGAGGCCGAGAGCCGCAAGTCAATGGGGCCGGTCAGTGGCTGACAGGTCTCATCACAGCGCGTAAACGGGCATTTTCCCCGCCCCACGGGCCGAGGGGCCAAGGGCGCCAATGACACAACCTTCCTTCCAGCCCGTCAGCGAGGTCTATGCCGAGCAAACGGTTTATGGGCAGATCGGCCCACTTCAGGTGGTGCGGCTCGTTCGTAGCGATCTCAGCCTCGCGCTGACCCATGTCGTCGTCCTCGGCCATCCAAGCCTGGGGCCGACCTTCATCGCAGGTTTCCCCGATACCGAAGAGGGGATCGGCCTGGCCGATCAGGTTGGCCAAGCCGTCGTCCAAGCGCTTTGGATCGCCGCGACGCCGGTGTCCTGATCCAGTCTGCCGCCGGGCATAACTGGGCCAGCTTGGTCCTCTGACGCCATCCGCGCTGTTCGTAGGAAGGGTGGACGCGTCCCAAAGCCGGAATCACCACGCAGCGGGCGTCGCTTACACCTTGAAGCGCTGGTTGCGGCGCAGCGCTGGAGGGCCGGCGCAACCGGCTTCTGACCTGGGCTTGGTGTGAGCGAGCGGGAAGGGGGCTCCCTCAGGCGCTGTTGCGCGCCCGCGCGTCAGCCAGAACAGCGGCCAGGGTCTCGGACCAGGGCACCTGTGGGGCCCAGCCGGTCGCCGCGTAGAGCCGAGCGCCTTCGCCGGAGGCCAGCGGGATCCCAGAGGGCCGCATGCGGGCAGGATCGACCACAACCTCAAACGGCACGCGCGCCTGTCGCGTGAGATCCTCCAGCACGCTCGCGATCGTGCGAGAATGGCCCGTGGCGACATTCAGCACCGTGCCAGACGCGAGCTTATCGCTCGCCCCGATGACCTGCGCGTAGGCCCGCGCCACGTCCCGTACGTCTAGAAATTCGCGGTACGCCTCAAGGTTTCCGACTGCGAGACACGGCGGCATCCGACCCGCCTCGATCCGGGCGATCTGATGTGCGAAGGCGGGCACGACGAAGCGCTCGTCCTGGCCTGGACCGGTGTGATTGAAGGGCCGTAGTACAATGAGGCGAACCTCGCTTCCCGTGAGTACATCGGCGAGCATCTCCTCACCCACACGCTTGGTGCGGGCGTAGACCCCAACCGGCTGAGGGACAACGTCCTCGTCCACCGGCTGGCCGGTCAGGAAGGCGCGCCCGTAGACTTCGCTGGAGCTCGCAAAAACGAGGGCGGCGGTGGGTGCCTCGCTGCGCATGGCCTCGGCGAGGTTGAGCAGGCCCGCGACGTTGGTGCGCCAGGTCTCCAGGCCCGCTCCGTCGGCCTGCCCAACGGAGGCTTGGGCAGCGAGATGCAGGACGTGGCTCGGCCGGAAGGCTCGCAGGCAGGCCGCTAGGCCTTTTTGATCAGCGAGGTCGAGTGTACGAAAGGCGGCGTCCTCTGGGAGGGCAGTGTTCGTTCCGCGTCCGACCCCGAGGAGCGCCTCGACGCCCGCCGCGGCAAGGGCCGCGAGGGCGTATCGGCCGACGAAGCCAGCCGCGCCCGTGACAAGCACGCGCCGGACGGGCGCGGCCATCAGGCGGCCTTGTGGCCGCTGTTACGCTTCAGGTCGGCCTCGACCATCTCCTGGATCATCGTCTCGAGCGAGATCTCGGCCTTCCAGCCGAAGGCGGCTTCCGCCTTGGCCGGGTTGCCGAGCAGCACCTCGACCTCGGCCGGCCGGTACAGCTTCTCGTCGATGATCAGGTGATCGTCCATCAGCAGGCCGACGTGAGAGAACGCAAGCGCGCACATGT
>NZ_VRUT01000166.1:0-9940 GCF_008039465.1 Methylobacterium sp. WL120
CGACGTACCAAGTCACGCCGAACCTTCAGCTTTTCGGTCTGATCACCAACCTGACCAACAACCGCTACGCCAACTTCGGCACCTTCGCCGAGCGCGGCCCGATCGCCGGCAACCTGACCATCAACGACCCGCGCACGACGACGCTGGCGCAGCCGCTCTCGATCTACGGCGGCATCCGCTACGCCTTCGGCGCCGACCCGGTGCCGATGCCGGAGCCGCTGATCCGCAAGTACTGATCGGGCGGGCACAGGCGAGGGGAGGGGCGCGGGCCGCAGGGTCCGCGCCCCTTTCGCGTCTTGGCGCCCCTTTCGCGTCTTGGCGCCCCTTTCGCGTCTCGGGGCGTGCCGGCCCGGGGCCGGCCTGCGGCCTCACGCCACCGGAACACGGCCGCGCTTCGTCGCTTGCCCCCTGCAACCGAAACGACGCGGGCCGCGGGCCCGCGCGCCATGCTTCAGGGAGACTCCATGCGACTGGTCCACGCCTTCTCGGCCGCCCTCCTCCTCGCCTCCGCGGCGCCCGCCTTCGCCAGCTCCTGCTCGGAGGAGATCGCGACGCTCGAGCGCCGCCTCGACAGCGCCGGCGCCGAGAAGGTCACCGGCAAGGAGCCGCCGGGCGGCCCGACCTCGTCGAACTCCCCCAAGGCGCTTCCGACCCCGCCCGCTGGCAAGCCGAGCGATCCGGCCGCGACCCCCACCGCCGCCGGCGTCAAGGAAGCCCGCGACCTCGTCGAGAAGGCCCGCGGCGAGGACAAGGCCGGCCAGGCCGACGCCTGCCGCGACACCATCATGAAGGCCAAGGAGAAGGCCGGCGCGCTGCCGTAGGCGGCCCGCGCATCCGTGTCCGAAAGCGAAAGGGCGGCTCTCGCGAGCCGCCCTTTCTGCGTTTCACGGTGCCGCCGCCCGGGCGCGGTCAGTACGCGTTCTCGGTCTTGAACAAAGCGAAGGGCGTGGTCATGAGGATCTGCAAGTCGAACAGCACGGACCAGTTCTCGATGTAGTACAGGTCGTGCTCGACCCGGCGCTGGAGCTTCTCGCTGGTGTCGGTCTCGCCGCGCCAGCCGTTGACCTGGGCCCAGCCGGTGATGCCGGGCTTGACCTTGTGGCGGGCGAAGTAGCCGTCGACGACCTGGTCGTAGAGCGTGTTGGCGGCCTTCGCCTGCAGCGCGTGGGGGCGGGGGCCGACCAGGGAGAGGTCGCCCTTGATCACGTTGAACAACTGCGGCAGCTCGTCCAGCGAAGTCTTGCGGATGAACCGCCCGACCGGGGTCACGCGGGCGTCGCCCTTGGTCACCATCTTCGCCGCGGTGGCGTCGCACGCGTCGACGTACATCGAGCGGAACTTGAACACGTCGATCAACTCGTTGTTGAAGCCATGCCGCTTCTGCCGGAAGAACACCGGGCCGCGCGAGGTGAGCTTCACCGCGAGCGCGACGCCGACCATCACCGGAGCGAGGGCGACGAGCATCGTCAGGCCGACCGTGCGGTCGAACACCGTCTTCATCACCACGTCCCAGTCGGCGATCGGGCGGTCGAACACGTCGAGCACCGGCACCGAGCCGAGGTAGGAATAGCTGCGCGGCCGCAGGCGCAGCTTGGTCGCGTGGGCCGAGAGGCGGATGTCGATCGGCAGGACCCAGAGCTTCGAGAGCATCTGCAGGATGCGCCCCTCCGCCGAGATCGGGATCGTGAACACGATCAGGTCGAGGCGCGTGGTGCGGGCGTAGGCGACGAGGTCGGTGACGGTGCCGAGCTTGGGGTATCCGGCGACCACGTCCGTGGAGCGGTCGTCGTTGCGGTCGTCGAACACGCCGACGATGCGGATGCCGCTCTCGCTCTGCGTCTCGAGGGCGGCGATGAGCTCCTCGGCGGCCTTGCCGCCGCCGACGATGGCGGTACGCCGGTCGAACCGGCCCTTCCGGGTCTGCGCCACGATCACGCCCGACAGGACGAACCGGCCGGTGAGGAGCAGCCCGAGGCCGCCGGCGAAGTACGCCGCCAGCCACAGGCGGGAGTAGTGGTCGGCGACCTTGGCGAGCACGAGGCCGGTGGCGACCAGGAGGAAGGCCAGCATCCAGCCCGCGGAGATCTTGAGGGCGGTCTTGAAGAAGGCGCGGAACGCCGCGATCCGGTAGGTGCCGGCGGCCTGGAAGGCGGCGAGGGCGAGGGCCGCCACCGCGACGACCGCGCCGGCATAGGTCAGCCCGAACGGGACGACCCCGCGCAGCAGCGCCACGTGCAGGCCCGCGCCGAGGCCGACGATCAGGGTGAACTCCGCCGCCCGCACCAGGCCGGCGATCACCACCGGGGAGATCGCCGGGGCCGGCAGGGGGGAGACCGCCTCGGCGGGCGGCGCCATCTTCGGCACCGGCTCCGCGACGCGGGCCGGGTCGGCGAAGCCTGCCGCCACGGTCTCGCCCTGTCCGGCGACCTTCAGGAGATCACGGACGTCGAAGGCACTCATCGCTCGATTCCCAGCAGTTCAGCGGCTTCGTTCGTGCCGGGAAGTATCGCAGGGCTCCCTATAGGATTGTTTAAAGTTGCGGACGGCGACGGCGTCGTTTCGCTGGGATGCGGACAGCAGGCATCACGTTCCTGCGACGGTCGGCGGGCTCAGGCGGCCTCGACGCGGGCCGGTTCGGCCGACGCCCCCGGGCGGCGGGCGCGGAAGGCAGCGGCGTAGCCCGAGAGCACGTCGGCGCCCATCCGCTTCATCGAGAAGCGCTGGCGCACGGAGTCGCTCAGGGTCCGGAACCGGGCGGCGCGGCTCTCGGGCGCCTCGTCGAGGACGCGGGCGATCGCCCGCTGCAGCGCGATCGGATCGCGGGCCGGGACGAGGTCTCCGGCGGCCGAGCCGAAGATCTCGGGGATGCCGCCCACGTCGGTGGCGACCAGGGGCTGTGCGGCGGCGGCCGCCTCGAGCACGACGTAGGGCAGGGACTCGGCGAAGGACGGCACCACCATGATCCGCCCGCGGGCGAGGACGGAGCGGATGTTCTGGGCCGGCTCGAAGGCGATGGCGCCGGCAAGGCCCAGGGCTTCGGCCTTGGCCTGGAGCAGCCCGGCATCGGGGCCGGAACCGACCATCAGCAGGCGCACGCTCCGGCCCTCTTCGCGCAGCAGGGCCAGGGCCTGGAGCAGGATCGGCAGGCCCTTGGCCTCGCGCAGCTCGCCGACATAGAGCAGGTCGAACGGGTCGGCCGCCGGGGTCAGGGGTGCGAACTCGGCCTCGCTCAGGCCGTTGTGGACGATGCGGCTGACGCGCCCGTGGGTGCCGACGTAGGCGCGGTGGCGCCCGGCGACGTACTCGCTCTCGAACAGGAACACGTCGGTGCGGCGGGCGAGCAGGCCCTCGGCGCCCATGTAGACCCGGTGCAGCAGGCTGCCGGGCCGGTAATTGTAGCTGCCGCCGTGCGGGGTGTAGGCGCGGATCACGCTGCGGCCGCCGGGTACGGCAGCGAGGCGGGCGTAGGCGCCGCCCTTGGCGCCGTGCCCGTGCAGGACGTCGGCCGCGACGGCCTCGGCGCGAGCCGCGACCGCGCGCAGGCAGGCGAGGTCGGACGGGTGCGGGTTGCGCCGCATCGGGATGCGGGTGACGCCGAGCGCGAGGCAGGGGGCGAGGTCGGAGAGCGCCTGGACGGCGCGCTCGCCGCCGGTGGTCGCGTCGCAGACGATCCCGACGCGGTGCCCGGTCGCGGCCTGGAGGCGCGCGAGGTCGACCACGTGCCGGAA
This sequence comes from Methylobacterium sp. WL120, assembly GCF_008039465.1. Classification (NCBI taxonomy): domain Bacteria; kingdom Pseudomonadati; phylum Pseudomonadota; class Alphaproteobacteria; order Hyphomicrobiales; family Methylobacteriaceae; genus Methylobacterium; species Methylobacterium sp. WL120. The sequence continues at coordinate 3,729 of NZ_VRUT01000166.1, forward strand.
CAAGCCGCCGACGGGCGCGCGGAACACGTGCAGGATGCGACGGGGTTCGGCATCCGAAGGGCTGACGGACGGGGTCACGGCGGACGTCTCCAGGCCGGCGGGTGCGGCGGGCTTCCGCTGTCCTGCCATGCCGGCCCTGTCCAGGCGGTTAAGCGCACGCGACCGCGCCGGCGGACCGGGCCGGGCGCAGTCCTTTCCGGCGCCGAGGGTCAACGTTCGGCTAACGCGCGTCCTACTGATCGCCGAGACGGCGGCCTTGCGACCGCGCTCTCAGAAGAACCGCTCCTTGATGACGATCGTGTCGCCGGGGCGCACGGGATACGTCATCGGCACGATGCCCGAGACCAGCTTCTCGCGGCCGGCCTCGTTGGTCGGCTCGAGGCCGGGGCCGGCGGTGGGGCCGCCCTTGCCCTCACGGGTGAGCACGGCGTAGTCGCGCGCCGCCCGCGGGCCGAACCCGGCGGCGATCGCCACGGCGGTCTCGACCGTCATCCCGTTGACGAAGGGGTACTGCCCCGAGGTGGTGACCTCTCCCAGGATGTAGAACGGGCGGTAGGCGTCGACCTCGACGGTGACGTGCGGCTCGCGCACGAAACCCGCGGCGAGCTTGGTCTCGATGGTGCGGGCGGCCTGGCCGGTGGTCTGCCCGCCGATCTGGACGACGCCGATCAGCGGCATCGCGATGCGGCCGCCGCCGTCGACGGCGTAGATGTTCGACAAGTTGTCCTGTCCGAACACGATGACCCGGAGCTTGTCGCCGGCCGCGAGCGCGTAGCGCGCGCCGATCGAGCCGGTGCCGGTCGCGTCGAGCTGGGCGGTCCGGTAGTCCGGCCGCAGGCAGCCGCCGAGCCCGAGGCTGGTCGCGAGAACGAGGAGGAGTACGCGTCGGTTCATCACCACAGCCGTCGTGATTGCCTGATCGATCGTTTCGTAATCCGTTAAGGTTAAGAAATGCTGTCGCCCCAAGGCGGGCGCACTGCACCGCGCCGGCTTTAACTCTCAAGCAACCTTAACAGGTTCTATTGATCCCACGTGTTGATGCGTGGGCACAGTCGCGGCCCGGCATCGCGAAGAGATCGTGCCATGTCCCGAATCGCCCCGCGCGCGGCCGCCCCGATCGAACGGCCGGCCTTCGCCGCAAGGCCCGCCCCGGCCGACGGCCTCAATCTCGCCCAGGTGCCCGCCCTGCTGCGCCGGTCGTGGCACTGGATCGCGCTGCCGACGCTGGTGGTCGCCGGGCTCTCGACGGTGTTCGTGCAGGTGGTCTCGCCGCGCTACACCGGCGAGGCGAAGCTCCTGCTGGAGAGCCGCGAGGCCGCCTTCGCCCGCACCGCCTCCGAACGCGCCGAGCAAGTCCCGCCGATCGACGAGCAGGCGGTGGCGAGCCAGGTGCAGGTGATGATGTCGCGCGACCTGGCGCGCGAGGCGATCCGCCGGCTCAACCTCGTCGGCAACCCGGAATTCGATCCGAGCGCCGGCACCATCGGCCCGGTCCAGCGAACCCTGATGATGCTGGGGCTGGCCAAGAACCCCCTCGACCGCCCGGCCGAGGACCGGGTGCTGGAAGCCTATTTCGAGCGGCTGCTCGTGTTCCCGGCGGGCAAGTCGCGCATCCTCTCGGTCGAGTTCCGCTCGAAGGACGCGGAGCTGGCGGCCAAGGGCGCCAACACCGTCTCCGAACTCTACATCGCAGCCCTGGAGGCGGCGAAGGTCGACACCGCGCGCTACGCCTCGACCTGGCTCGGCGGCAACATCGACAGCTTGCGCAAGCGCGTGGCTGAGGCCGAGGCGCGGGTCGAGGCCTACCGCGCCGGCAACGGCCTCGTCGGCTCCACCGGCGCCAGCGGCCAGCCGCTCAACGCCCAGCAGCTCGGCGAACTCTCGACCCAGCTGTCGCAGGCCCGCATCCTGAAGGCGGACCTCGCCGGCCGGGCGAAGGCCGTCAAGGAGATGATCAAGGACGGGCGCGCCTTCGAGATCCCCGACGTCGCCAACAACGAGGTCATCCGGCGCACGGTGGAGAACCGCATCACGATCCGCGGGCAGCTCGCCCTCGAATCGCGGACGCTCCTGCCGGCGCATCCGCGCATCAAGGAGCTGACCGCCCAGCTGCAGGACCTCGACGCCCAGATCAAGGCCTCGGCCGAGCGCGTCGGGCGCACCCTGGAGAACGACGCCAAGATCGCGGCCTCCCGCGTCGAGAGCCTGCAGGCGGCCGTGGACGGCCAGCGCGACGTGGTGGTCAAGGGCAACACCAGCGAGATCCAGCTGCGCGCCCTGGAGCGCGAGGCCAAGGTCCAGCGCGAGCAGCTCGAATCCTACCTGTCGCGCTACCGCGAGGCCGCCGCCCGCGACGGCGAGAGCGCCACGCCCGCCGACGCGCGCATCATCTCGCGGGCGGTGACGCCGGAGCTCCCGTCCTTCCCCAAGAAGCTGCCGATCGTCGCCTTCGCGACCCTGCTCACGCTGATGCTCGCCGCCGGCGTGGTCGTCGCCCGCCACCTCCTGTCCGATCCCACGGGGGGCGGTCGCCGCGAACGCGAGGAGGAGGAGGCCGCCGACGCGCCGTCGCCGGCTGCGCGGCCGGAGCGCTTCGCCTTCCCCGAAGCCGTCCCGCCCGCCCATTGGGCAGCCGCCGAGGCCGGACCGGTCGCCGGCACGCATGCGATGGCCGAACCCGTGATGGCCGAACCCGACTTCGCCGAACAGGACTTGGCCGAACAGGACTTGGCCGAACCCGTCTCGGCCGAGCACACCCCGGCGGAAGCGCCGGCCGCGGCGAAGGTCGAGGCCGCGCCTGCGTCGAGCCAGCCCGCCACGCCACGCGCCGGCTCCTTCGATCTCGCGCCGCTGATCGCGCGCCTCGAAGCCGGCCCGCGCGCCGGCGGCGGGCGCACCCTCCTCGTGGTCGAGACCGCAGGCGCCGCCCGGCCGGTTCCCGGCAAGAGCCTCGTCGAGGCCCTGGAGGCGGCGCTCTCGGGCCGGGCCTCGGCGCTTGCGGTCGACCTGAACGGCCCGGCCTCCGACGCCGAGGCACCTGGCCTGACCGACCTCGTCGCCGGCGAAGCTGCCTTCCTCGACGTGATCCAGGCCGAACGCGGCTCCGCCATCCACCGGATCGCCGCCGGCTCGCTGGAGATCGAGGTTCTGCTGGAGGAGCCGGCTTCGGTGGCGATCACCATCGAGGCGATGGCCGAGGCCTACGACTGGGTGGTCTGCCGCCTGCGGGCGGAGCCCGGCGCGCACGAGCTGCTCGCCGCCCTCGGCACGCTGATGGACAGCGTGATCATCGCCTCGAACGCGGCGCTCGACGATCCCGACCTCGGCGACCTGTTCGCCATCGCCGAGGATTCCGGCGCGGGCCAGGTGCTGGTCGCCCAGGACAAGCCGGCGCAGGATCGGCCTGCCCGGCAGCGGCACGACCGGACGGCGCAGGACGACGCCGAGCCGATGGCGTTGCGCCTGTCCGCGGCCTGACCGGGACGCCGTTCCCGCCCATCCAAGCGGATGGCGGGGACGAGCCCTTCAACCGGCCCGCATCCGCCGCAGCCGCTGCACGAGGGCGAACAGGCGCGGGTCGCGCTTGATCCGGCGCTTGAGCCGGGTGAGGCGCGTCGCGACGAGCCCGTAGGCGTGGCCGCGGAGCGTCACCGGCAGCATCACCTCCACCAGCGGGATGGTCTCGTCGCAGATGCTCGCCTTGTAGCGGGCCTCGCCGACGCCGAGATCGAAGGCGCGGCGGCCGCGGGCGGCCTGGTCGCGCACGAGGTGATGGAGCAGCAGGTCGCCGGGGCTGAAGCGGGCGACCTCGGGATCGGCGTCGAACGCCGTCATCATGCCGGAATAGCGCGCGCCGTCGACGGCGCCGCCGAAGGTCGCGAGCACGCGGCCGGTCGCCTCCAGCACCAGGGCGTGAACCTCCACCGCCGGGTTCTCGCTCGCGGTGGCCTCGCTCAGGAAGGCGCGGATCGCCGGGTCGGCATAGGGGTCGTCGATGCCCATGGCGGAGAAGCGCGCCGCCTTCTGCGCGTAGAAGGCGGACAGGTACCGCTCGGCCTCGGCGCCGTCCGCCGCCTTGCGGTAGGCGAGGGGGCCGTGCGCCTCGATCAGGCGCTTCTCCTTCGAGCGCAGCTTCTTGCGCGCGTCGGCGCTGAAGGCGCGCCTGAGCGTCGACTCGGGGTCGGGGCCGAGCATCATCCCGTAGCCGTCGCTCGGCGCGGCCTCGCCGCGGATCGCCAGCGGGTTGACCGCGCCGTCCCAGGTGCGGGGCTGGTGCCCGAGGGCGTAGACGTCGACGCCGGAGGCGCGCCCGACCTGGCCGAGCGCCGCGATCACGTCCTCGGCCGGAACGGCGGCGGCGTCGCGGGCGGAGAACAGCGGCAGGTGGTAGTTGGCGTGGTCGCCACCGAGCGTCCGGGCGATCGCGACGCCGCGGCGGCGCTCGACCACCAGCGGCAGCAGGATGCGCGGCCGGCCGGCGGCGTCGCGCAGGACGACGACCCGCAGCGCGCCGGGGGCGACGGTCGCTCCCGCGTAGGCGCGGACCCAGTCGAAGCGCTGGTAGGGCGTGGCGAGGCAGGCGGGGTCGGCCTCGAGCCCGCGCCACAGGGCCTCGACGGCCGCGAGGTCGGTGAAGACCTCCGCGGTCAGGCCGGACTGAGCGTGCGCGCGGGCCATGGTCGCTCCTGCGAGATCTCGGTCCATCGGACCGCCTGCCACGACCGCCATCGCCCATCCCCCGCGCCGACCCCCGTGGAGGCGGCAAACCATCGGTCCCGGGCGCCACTTCTGGGCACCGGCCCCTAAGCCGGGGTGTACGTGGCAACGCGAACGCGCGGTCGGGCCGGGCGAAGCGCCGGCGTGGCTAACGGATCGTTGCGCGCCGCAGGCACGGCCCAAGCCTCAGCCTTTGTTTACGCCGAACCGGGACAAGGAAGGGGGGCGCCGCGCACGGCGTCGCCCGTGTTGCGTTCCTGCGCCACCGAGGCGGTGCCATGCTGTCGTCCCGAAACCGCCACCGGCTGTTCGAGGCCGGGTTCCGGGCCGTCTCCGCCACGGGGGCCGACCGCTGGCTCGCGCCGGCCGCCTGCGGCCTCGGGGTGATCCTCACCTTCCACCACGTCAGCCCGGAGGCCCCGGGTCCTTACGCGCCCAACCGCCTGCTCTCGATCACGCCGGACTTCCTCGACGCGACCCTGCGCGAGCTCGACGCCCGCGGCTTCGAGGTCGTCGGCCTCGACGAGGTGCCCGAGCGCCTCGCCGCCGCGCGCTACCGGCCGCCCTTCGCGGTGCTGACCTTCGACGACGGCTACCGCGACAACGTCGTGCATGCCCGGCCCGTGCTGGCCCGCCACGGCGTGCCGTGGACGCTCTTCGTCACCAGCGACTTCGCCGACCAGACCGGGCGGCTGTGGTGGATCGAGCTGGAGCGGGCGATCGGCCGGCTGGAGCGGGTCCGCGTCGCCGTCGGCCCGCGCGACGTGGACCTGCCGGCGCGCAGCCCGCAGGAGAAGGCCCTCGCCTTCGAGGCGGTCTACCGCGACCTGCGCGGCGGCTCCGAGGCGCGGCTGCTCGACCGGATCGCAGCGCTGTGCGCGGAGGCCGGCATCGCCCCGGGCGCGGTCGCCCGCGAGCTCTGCCTGTCGTGGGACGACCTGCGGGCGCTCGGCCGGGACCCGGCCGTCACCTTCGGCGCGCATACGCGGAGCCATCCGATGCTGGCCAAGCACGGGATCGAGGCGGTCGCCCGCGAGGTCGGCGAAGGGCGCGAGCGGCTGGCAGCCGAGCTGGCGCGACCGGTACGGCACCTGTCCTACCCGGTGGGTGACCCGACCTCGGCCGGCGCACGGGAATTCGGGCTCGCCCGCGACCTCGGCTTCGAGACCGCGGTGACGACGCGGCCGGGCCATCTCTTCCCCGACCATGCCGGCCACCTGCACGCCCTGCCGCGGGTCTCGGTCAACGGCTGCCACCAGTCGCGGGCGGCGCTTTCCGGCCTGCTCTCGGGCGTGCCGTTCCTCGCCTGGAACCGCGGCCGGCGCCTCAACGTGGCGTGAGGCGCGGGCCCGCGATCACCGACGGCGGCGGCGATGGCGGTAGGAGCGGCCCTCGCTGCTGCCCGCGGTGAACACCGCGCTCTGGCGGCCGCGGCGGACGCGGTATCGCCCGCGCCGGCCGCCGCGAGGCTCCTCGACCGCCTCGTCGGCCTGGGC
>NZ_VRUT01000167.1:0-9821 GCF_008039465.1 Methylobacterium sp. WL120
TGTCCGCACCGGCCGAGGCCGGCGAGGCGCCGGTGAGTCTGTCGGACGGCGCGCTGCCCTCGCCGGCCTCCTGGCGGGCCGGCCGCCGTCCCGTCCCGGCCCTGCGCCAGGACCTCGAAGGCCTCGGCGAGACCCTGTTCGCCTTCATGCGCGACGAGAGTTCCGCGGTCCTCACCCACCTCAACGCCCTCAAGGACGCGTGCTCGCCGGCCGACGCGATCCGCCTGCAGGTCAACGAGATGCAGCGCGCGGCCGACGCCTCGCTCACCTGCTGGAGCGAGCTCGCCCGGCGCGCGACGCGGATGGTCGCGCAGCGCTGAGGGAGGCGCGGCGCGCCTATCCCCCCTCAGCGCTGTCGAATTCATACCTGTCCGCATGCCCGCTCTGGACGGATCGCGCGGAGCACGGCACGGTCCCCTCTCCCGGTCGGGAGAGGGGACCCGCGCTTGGTTCGGCATGCGCGGCGAACTGCGTGAACCCGGCAGCTCCCCAAAGAGCGGATGTGCGCGTAAGCGCTCCCGCCTCCCCGCGCCAATCCCCTGTCGCGGCGCGGCCACAGCCGCCGCCCGAACGAAGCGTAGCCGGAAACCTTCGGTTAACCATGTCGCTCCTATGCCGTATCGGAGGCTCGGGAGGCCGACCGATGCTGCGATCCGCGCGCCTGATCCGTTCCGCGATCCTCACGCTGGCCGTGGCCCTGAACCCGGCGCTCGCCGTGTCGCCGACGCATGCGCAGGACCGGGCGCCGCCGGCGGTCGCGATCGCGGCCGACCTCGCCGCCTCGCCTGCTGGCACCAAGCTCACCCTCACCCTGTCGAAGCCGGTCGACGCTCGCGCCTTCGTCATGGAGCGCCCGGACCGGGCGGTGATCGACCTCGCCGAGGTCAACTTCCAGCTCGCCCCCGAGACCGGCCGCCGCCGCGAGGGCCTGGTGCAGTCGTTCCGCTACGGCCTGTTCGCGCCGGGCCGCTCGCGCATCGTCGTCGACCTCGCCGGCCCCGCCACCGTCGGCCGGATCGAGACGACGACGCGTCCCCGCGACGGCGCCGTGATCCTCACCGTCCCGTTCCAGCGCGCCGACCGCGACAGCTTCCGCAAGGCGGCGAGCGCCGGCGACCTCGCGCCCGCCTCCGGCAAGGCGGTGGCGCCGGTGGAGGCCGGAGACCGCCGCCCGCTGATCGTCGTCGACGCCGGCCACGGCGGCATCGATCCCGGAGCGATCGCGGTGGGCGGCGTGTTCGAGAAGGACATCGTCTTCGGTTTCGCCCAGGCGCTGGTCGCCCGCCTCGAGGCCGGCGGCCGCTACCGCGTGGCGATGACCCGCGACCGCGACGTCTACGTGCCGCTCTCCGAGCGCGTGCGCATCGCCCGCGACGCCAAGGCCGACCTGTTCGTCTCGATCCACGCGGATTCGATCTCGTCGGCGCCGCAGGTGCGCGGCGCGACGATCTACACCGGCTCCGAGAAGGCCACCGACAGCGAATCCGCCAAGCTCGCCGAGCGCGAGAACAAGGCCGACGCCGCCGCCGGCGCCGAATCCGGCGAAGGTCCGCCGGAGATCGCCGACATCCTGCAGGAGCTGACCCTGCGCGAGACCCGCGGCTTCTCGTCCGGCTTCGCCAAGACCCTGATGGGCCAGCTCGGGCCGGTGATGGAGATGAGCACGAAGCCGCACCGCGAGGCCGGCTTCAAGGTGCTGCGCTCGCCCGACGTGCCGAGCGTGCTCGTCGAGCTCGGCTACCTGTCGAGCCAGCGCGACCTCGACCTGCTGCAATCGGCCGAGTGGCGCGCCTCCGTCACCGGCTCGATGGCCAAGGCGATCGACCAGTTCTTCGGCAACCGCGCCAGCCTGGTGCGGCCGGCCTCGCCGAACCGCCGCTCGGCGGCAATCGCCCCAGTTTCACCATAGATCCGGTGTCGATATGGGGCACTCGAGACCCCGTCGCGCCGTCCTCACATCGGTCATCGTCGACGGGGACCTTCAAGGCTGCGGGCACGCCGGATCGGCCTGCGTCTTGCGGGCAGCCCCGACCCCCCTAGCCGGATGCGCTCGCGCGCACGGCCGACGAAACCGATCGACGGGAAACCGGATGCGCCTCATCCTTCGCTTCTTCGGCTTCCTGTTCAGCGCCTGCGCGGTCCTGTTCGTGCTCGCGGCCGCGGGCGGCGCGTTCTTCTACTGGAAGTACAGCCAGGATCTGCCGGACCACGCCGTGCTCGCCAACTACGAGCCGCCGGTGATGACCCGTGTCCACGCCGCCGACGGCTCGCTGCTGGCCGAGTACGCCAAGGAGCGCCGGCTCTACCTGCCGATCCAGGCGATGCCGAAGATCATCGTCGCCGCCTTCCTCTCGGCCGAGGACAAGAACTTCTACAAGCACGGCGGCATCGATCCCGAGGGGATCGTGCGCGCGGCGCTGACCAACGCGAAGAGCGGCAAGAAGCAGGGCGCCTCGACCATCACCCAGCAGGTGGCCAAGAACTTCCTTCTGTCGAACGAGCAGACCTTCGACCGCAAGATCAAGGAAGCGCTGATCGCGCTGCGCATCGAGGCGACCTACTCGAAGGACAAGATCCTCGAGCTCTACCTCAACGAGATCTTCCTCGGCACCATCGTGCCCGGCCGCAACCTGCACGGTGTCGCCGCCGCGGCCTTGGACTATTTCGGCAAGTCGGTGCACGAGCTGACGATCAACGAGGCGGCCTACCTCGCCGCCCTTCCGAAGGGGCCGAACAACTACCACCCCTACCGCAAGACCCAGGCGGCGCTCGACCGCCGCAACGAGATCATCCGCCTGATGGCGGAGAACAACTACATCACCAAGGAGGAGGCCGACGCCGCCAAGAAGATGCCGCTCGGCGTCAACCCGCGCGTCGCCTTCCCGAACGCCGCCAACGCCAACTACTTCACCGAGGAGGTCCGCCGCGAGATCTCCGAGCGCTACGGCGAGAAGAAGCTCTACGAGGGCGGCCTCTCGGTGCGCACCACCCTCGACCCGAAGATGCAGGGCTGGGCGCGCAAGGCGCTGGTCGACGGCCTCGTGCGCTACGACCAGGCGCATGGCTGGCGCGGCCCCGTCACCAAGGTCGACCTGACCGGGCGCGACTGGGGCATGGCGGCCTCCGAAGTGAGCGCGCTCGGCGACGTCGCCCCGTGGCGGCTCGCCGTGGTGCTCGGGCAAGGCGCCGGCGGCCTGCAGGTCGGCCTCCAGCCCAAGCGCGAGGCCTCGGGCCAGGTCTCCAAGGACCGCGAGACCGGCACGATCCCCGCCGAGGGCATGCGCTGGGCCGGCCGGGCGAACCTCACCGCCGGCGACATGGTCTACGTCGAGGCGATGGACGGCGGCCGCGGCCAGTACCGGCTGCGCCAGAAGCCCGAGGTGTCCGGCGGCATCGTCGCGATGGACCCGAACACCGGCCGCGTGCACGCCATGGTCGGCGGCTTCTCCTACGACGAGTCCGAGTTCAACCGCGCGACGCAGGCGATGCGCCAGCCCGGCTCGTCGTTCAAGCCGATCGTCTACTCGGCGGCGCTCGACAACGGCTACACCCCGTCCTCGATCGTTCAGGACACGCCGATCACCATCGAGGCCGGCCCCGGCCAGGAGGCGTGGACGCCCTCGAACTACGACGGCAAGTCCGGCGGCCCGCACACCCTGCGCTACGGCATCGAGCACTCGAAGAACCTGATGACGGTCCGGCTCGCCAAGGACGTCGGCATGCCGCTGATCGCCGAGTACGCCCGCCGCTTCGGCGTCTACGACGACATGCTGCCGGTGCTGCCGATGTCGCTCGGCGCCGGCGAGACCACCGTGATGCGGATGGTCACCGCCTACTCGATGCTGGCCAACGGCGGCCGCCGCATCCGCCCGACGCTGATCGACCGGATCCAGGACCGCATCGGCGAGACGATCTACCGGCACGACGGCCGCAAGTGCGTCGGCTGCGACGCCGAGAAGTGGTCGGGCCAGGACGAGCCGAAGCTGGTGGACGATTCCGAGCAGGTGCTCGATCCGCTGACCGCCTACCAGATGGTCTCGATCATGGAGGGCGTGGTCCAGCGCGGCACCGCGACGATCCTGAAGCAGATCGGCAAGCCGCTCGCCGGCAAGACCGGCACCACCAACGACGCCAAGGACGCGTGGTTCGTCGGCTTCTCGCCGGACCTCGCGGTCGGCATCTACATCGGCTTCGACAAGCCGCGCTCGCTCGGCGACCGCGCCACCGGCGGCGGTCTCGCCGCGCCGATCGCCCTCGACTTCCTGAAGGTCGCCCTGAAGGACAAGCCCCCGACGCCGTTCCGGGTGCCGCCGGGGATCAAGCTGATCCGCGTGGCCTTGGGCTCCGGCATGCGCGCCGGCTCGGGCGAGGGCGCCGGCACGATCCTCGAGGCGTTCAAGCCCGGCACCGCGCCGCCCGATTCCTACGTCGCCCCGGCGGGCCAGGCCGCGGCCCCCGCCGCCGTCCCGGCGGACGCAGACCGCGCGGCGCAGGCCGGCGGGCTGTACTGAGCGGACGCCGCCAGGCTCTCTGCGGATCGCCGGTCGCCCCGTACGGCTCGCTCTCCCCGGGGGCAGGGCGATCACACGGCACCGCACCGTCATTCCGGGGCGCCGCAGGCGAGCCTGGAATCCAGAACCGCCGACGGTGCCAAGTCCGGTGCGACCTGCGGTTCTGGATCCCGGGCTCCGCTGCGCGGCCCCGGGATGACGCGGTGCTGCCGGCGGGTTTCTTCCAAGAACAGGTCGCCGTCTGCGATCAAACCCTGCCCAGGGAAGAATGGTTGGGGCGAGGGGTGTTGCCCTCTCCGGTGAGTTCTCATCCCTCACCCTGTCCCTCTCCCGCACGGGAGAGGGAACCCGCGCCCGCTCCGAACGCCGTGAGGTCCGGCGATGCGGTAATACCAGACCTTGATGAGCCCGACTCATCGAGGTCCGGCCCCCGCGACTGCGGGGCGGCGGCAATCCGCCGGACCTCATGGGTTCCTACCCATGAGACTTGGTATAAGTCGGCCGCCTGGCGATCCGAGACAAAAAAAGCCGCCCTGCGGGGGCGGCTTTGGAGTCTCAGGGAGGCATCAAACAGAGCGGGACGGAGGTCTCACTCGACATCCAGACATCTGGACTACGGTGAGATTGGACAAAAGAGGTTAACGCACCGTTGACGCGGGCGCGTTCCTCAAGTCGTCGCCGCGTTGGGCATACCCGAGATCAGTATCGCCGCAGGTTCAGGCCGCAAGGCTGGTGAACAACCCGCGTCCGTCGGTGCCGCCCACGAGGCCTTCGACGAAGTTCTCCGGGTGCGGCATCATCCCGAGGACGTTGCCGCCCTCGGAGTAGATCCCCGCGATGGAATTGAGCGAGCCGTTGCGGTTGGCGGCCGTCGTCACCTGGCCGTCGGCGTCGCAGTAGCGGAACGCGACCCGGTCCTCGCCCTCGATCCGGGCGAGGGTGTCGGGGTCCGCGAAGTAGTTGCCCTCGCCATGCGCGACGCAGACGTCGATGACGTCGCCCTTGGCGTAGGCGCTGGCGAAGCGGGTGTCGGCGCGCTCGACGCGCAGGGTCTGCCGGTGGCAGATGAAGCGGCGATCGACGTTGCGCATCAGCACGCCCGGCAGCAGGCCGGATTCGCACAGGATCTGGAAGCCGTTGCAGATGCCGAGCACGAGCCCGCCGCGGGCGGCGTGGGCGCGGACCGCATCCATGGCGGCGGCGCGGCCCGCGATGGCGCCGCAGCGCAGGTAGTCGCCGTAGGAGAAGCCGCCGGGCAGGACCGCGAGGTCGGTGCCGGAGGGCAGCGCGGTGTCGGCGTGCCACATCGTCGTGACCTCGGCGCCGGCAAGCCGGAGCGCGCGGGCGACGTCGGCGTCGCGGTTCGAGCCTGGGAAGACGACGATCGCGGCGCGCATCACGCGATCTCGATCGCGTAGTTCTCGACCACGGTGTTGGCCAGGAGCTTCTCGCAGGCCGTCTTGAGGGTGGCCTCGGCGCCGGCCCGGTCCGTGGCGGCGACCTCGATGTCGAACACCTTGCCCTGGCGGACGCCCTCGATCGACTCGATGCCGAAGGACTTCAGCGCGGCCTCGATGGCCTTGCCCTGCGGGTCCAGGACGCCGGTCTTCAGCGTGACGACGATGCGGGCTTTCATGATGGGCCACTCAGCAGGGTCTGGAACGAAAGGAGGCGAAGGCGGGCGTCGGGGCGGGGTCCGACACCTCGGGTGTCGTGGCCGCCCGTCACCGGCGGGCGGCCCGCGGTGCGGCGCGCAGGGGCTCGATGCTCGTCGCGCGCTGCCAGAGCTGGAACATGATCCAGGCCGCGAGCACGCTGAACAGACCCATCAGCACGTGGCCGACGGTGTCGCCGAGTTCGAACAGGCCTGCGATGGCCCAGCCCGCGGCGATCGCCACCGCGAAGACTTCCGTTCCCACCAGCACCATCATGCTGAGGATCGTGATCAGGTTGCGGGCGTTCACGAGGACCCCTTCCGCCGGCGGCACGGATTCGCGTCCCGCTTACGACGGCGGCAGTACCCCGATTGTCGCATGCTGTGCAACCGGCAAGCGCCCCTCGCGGGTGGCCCTCGCCTCAGCGCGGGGCGCGCTTGGCCAGGATGCGCTGCAGGGTGCGGCGGTGCATGTTGAGCCGGCGCGCGGTCTCGCTGACGTTCCGTCCGCACAGCTCGTAGACCCGCTGGATGTGCTCCCAGCGCACGCGGTCGGCGGACATCGGGTTCTCGGGCGGGTCGGCCCGCTCGCCCGGCTGCGCCATCAACGTGCCGTGGATCTCGTCGGCGTCGGCGGGCTTGGCCAGGTAGTCGAAGGCCCCGAGCTTCACGGCGGTGACGGCGGTGGCGATGTTGCCGTAGCCGGTCAGGATGACGCCGCGGGCTTCCGGCCGGCGCTCCTTCAGGCGGGCGATCACGTCGAGGCCGTTGCCATCGCCGAGCCGCATGTCGATCACCGCGAAGGCGGGCGCCCGCGCCTCGACCACGGACACGCCTTCGGCCACGCTCTCGGCGACCTGGACGTGGTAGCCGCGCGCTTCCATCGCACGGGCGAGCCGGGTCGAGAACGGCTTGTCGTCGTCGACGATCAGGAGGCTGCGGTCGGAGAATGCGGCCAGCGGGTCGGCGTCGCTGAGCGCCACGGCATCCGGGGCGCCCGACGAGCTCGATTGCGTCAGCATGAGAAGCTCCTCAAAGATTTCGCTGTATTCGTTGAGAGTTTATATAGGCGCGACATCGCCCGCGGGCAGGGGTGGGCGTGTGCCGAATTCGGGGGCATGACGCAGCGCCGCACCCCGCTCGAAGATGTGGCGCGCCCAGGAGATCCGGACCTGCGCCCCATGCGTGCCCGGCGCCGAGGCGTTGGACAGGGTGATCTGCGCGCCCGAGCGCTCGATCAGCGTCTTGGCGATGAACAGCCCGAGGCCGAGGCCGGCGCCGACCGTGCCGCCCTGCGCCTGCCCCGCCCCGCGGTCGGGGCTGCGGGTGGTCACGTAGGGCTCGCCCGCCCGCAGCAGCACCTCGGCGGAGAAGCCGGGGCCGTCGTCGCGGATCTCGAGCGTCACCCGGTCCAGCGTCCAGCGGCCCTCGATCACCACGCGGGCGTCGGCGAAGTCGACCGCGTTGTCGAGGATGTTGCCGAGCCCGAACATCACGCCGGCGTTGCGGCGGCAATCCGGTTCCGGGGCGTCGCCCTGGCTCGAGATGTCGAGGGCGATGCCCATCGCCCGGTGCGGCGCCACCAGTTCCTCGATGAGGTGGCTGAAGCTCAAGGTCTCGAGGAAGCCGGCGCCGTCGCCGTCGAGGGAGGTCAGCTTCGAGAGGATGCCGCGGCAGCGGTCGACCTGCTCGCGCAGCAATTGCAGGTCCTCGGCCACCGCCGGCGGCGCGTCGGGCCCGAGTTGGCGGACGAGTTCCTTGGTCACCACCATGATCGTGCCGAGCGGCGTGCCGAGCTCATGCGCCGCCGCCGCGGCAAGGCCGTCGAGCTGCGACAGGTGCTGCTCGCGGGCCAGCACCAGCTCCGTCGCGGCCAGCGCCTGAGCGAGCTGGCGCGTCTCCTCCGAGACCCGCCACGCGTAGACGCCGGTGAAGGCCGTGCCGAGCAGGATCGCCGTCCACACGCCGGAGACGTAGAGGAACGGCAACTCGATCCGCCCGTCGGCGAACCACGGCAGCGGGCGGTGGACCAAGGCCAGCAGGGTCGCGAGCCCGATCGCCAGCAGGCCGAGCGCCAAGGTCCGCTCCGGCGGCAGCGCCGTCGCCGAGATAAGGACGGGGGCGAGGAACAGCAGCGAGAATGGGTTCTGCAGGCCGCCGGTGAGGAACAGCAGCACGGCGAGCTGCACGATGTCGAAGGCCAGCAGCAGGGCGGCGGAATCCGCGCTCAGCCGGTAGCTCGCCGGGAAGCGGATGCGCAGGCCGAGGTTCAGCCAGGACGAGGCGGCGATCGCCAGGAAGCACCAGCCGAACGGCAGCCCGAGCCCGAGGCCGAACTGCGCTCCGACCACGGCCGCGCTCTGCCCGGTGATCGCGAGCCAGCGCAGGCGCACGAAGGTGTCGAGGCGCAGGTGGCGCGCGTCGCGGACGAAGCCGCTCGGATCGGTGTCGAGCATGATGGCCTAACGATAGAGCCGGGGGCGGGCCGATCCAGAGCCCGCGACGATCCTCCCGCCTTGCGCCTCAGCCCGCCTCGTCGAGTTCGGGGCCACGGGTGGCGTCGAGGCCGGCACCGGGGACGGGCGGGATCGACACCGGCGCGCCGGTGCGCGCCGCCTCGTAGATCGCCTCCATCAGCACGTGGTCCTGAAGACCCTCCTCGCCCGGCGTCCGCGGCCGGCGGTTCTCCTGGATGCAGCGCGAGAGGTGGTCCATCTCCAGGGCGAACTGGTTCTTGGCGCCGATCACCTTGGTGTCCTGCGACACCACCTTGCCGTCGCGGTGGGTGACCACGAGGCGCTGGCCGACATAGGCGAAGGCGTTCTGCAGATCGATGTCGGCGCCCCCCGTATGCACGGTCAGGCGGCGCGATTCGTGGACGCCGTAGCTGGTCATGCATTGCGCCAGCACGCCCGACGGGAAGCGCAGGGTGAAGCTCACGCCCTCCTCGACCTCGCGGAACTTCGGGTCGTCGGCCGGCGAATGCGTCTGCGCCTGGATCAGGTCCGGCTCCTCGCCGAGCAGCGCCCGAACGCCGTTGAGGCAGTAGAGCCCGATGTCGGGCAGGGCGCCGCCGCCCGAGAGCGCCTTCTTCAGGCGCCATTGCTCCGGCAGCCCCGAGGTCTGGCCGTTGAAGGCCTGGATCATCCGCGGCTTGCCGAATTCGCCCGAGCGGACGAGGCGCACCACCTCGCGGTTGTACGGCTCGTACTGGCAGCGATAGGCGATCATCAGCTTGACCTTGGCGCGCTCGCACGCCGCGATCATCGCCCGCGCCTCCGCGGAGGAGGCCGCCATCGGCTTCTCGCACAACACGTGCTTGCCCGCTGCCGCCGCGGCCGCGACGTTGTCGTGGTGCACCGCGTTCGGGGTGACGACGTAGACCGCCTGGATCTCCGGGTTGGCCTTCAGCTTGTCCCAGTCGCCGTAGCCGTAGACCGCGCTCTCGGGCACGCCGTATTGCTGCGCGACGAGCTTCGCCTTGTCCGGCGTGCCCGACATCAGCGCCACGAGCCGCGAGCGCTTGGCCTGGGACAGGGCCGGGAGGATCTCGTCGAGGCTGAGGCGGCCGAGGCCGACGACGCAATAGCCGACGCGCTGCCCCGGCGGCTGCGGCGCGGGTGTCGGCGCCGGCGGCCGGTCGCCCTGGCCGCGCC
>NZ_VRUT01000168.1:0-9651 GCF_008039465.1 Methylobacterium sp. WL120
TTGCCGAGAAGCCGTTGCCGAGCGTCGCGGTGTAGGCGGCGAGGTTGGTCGAGGCCATGTCGGAGCCGGCGGTGGCACCGGCGAACTCGAAGTCGTGGGCGTAGAAGTCGAAGAACGACGCGGCGCGACCGGCGGTGAAGCCGGCGAACTGCACGAAGGCCTTGTCGACGTTCGAGTACTGCTGCAGGCGGCCGAAGCCGTCGACGCCGGTGGCGGCGAAGGCCGTGCCCTGGCGCTGCTGGGTCCCGGAGGTGCCGACGCCCGAGTAGCCGGAACGGCTGCCGGCATCGAGGCGGATGAAGGCGCGGAGCGTCCCGTAGGCGGTCTGGGTGCGGGCATCGACGTTGATGCGCATGCGGCCCTGGTAGCCGGTCAGGTCGCCGTTGCCGGCGGCGCGGGAGTAGCTGGCCTGGTAGCCGGCCTCGAGGCGGGCGCGGCCCGAGAGACGGATGCAGGTGTCGGTGCCGGGGATGTAGAAGAAGCCGGCGCCGTAGGCGGTGCAGACGCGGACGTATTCGATCGGGGCGGCCTTCTTGACCGGCAGATCGGCAGCCTGGGCGCCGGCGACGGCGGCGAAGCCGGCGGCCGAAGCGAGCAGGGTGCTCTTCAAGAGCGACATAGATATCTCCAAAAGCTTCGAGACCCGAGGATCGTACGGTCGCGCGGCCGGGGCCGATCGCGACGTACGTTTCTTGTGCGGCCCGCTTTTTGGGTGCGGGCTCATCGGGCCCGCTTTTGCGATGCCCCCAGTGCCCGATCACTGTGTGCGAACCGGTTCCCCCGAGCAATGTCGAATCGTCCGTCAAGACCTTGTGCGACGCCGCTGTTGCATGACGGCAACGAATCGACTGGCCTTTAGCCAGCTTGCTGACGGATGTAGCAATCTGTTTCGCCCATCCCGTCGCGGAACGCGTCGAAACACAGATCCGGACGGCACTTCGCATTCCGATTGTGCGCAATGTCGTTCTTTCACTCTGCGGCATGCTTCGGATCGTGATCTTGCACGTCGCGTCGTGGCCTCACCGCGTTTGGCCCTCGTGGCGTATGGCGGCGAATACCTGATTTCAGCGAGTTAGATACCATAACTCAGGCATTTACTAATAATTAAGTTAACTTTATTGTCGAGTAAGAATTGACGATCATAGTCTAGGCCGGCATCTTGGATTCGGTTCAGATGGTGTTGCGTATGATGATTTCCTCTCAAGACATCCGCGAGACCCTCGGCGGGATCGAGTCCCTCTCCGGCCAAGTGGACCGGCTCTCGGACGACGACGATCTGTTCGACAAGGGGCTGTGCTCCTTCGGATCCGTGCAGCTGATGCTGGCGCTCGAGGAGCGCTTCAACATCGAGTTCCCCGATCATCTGCTGAACCGCACCTCGTTCGCGACGATCCGGGCGATCCGCAGCACCGTCACGACGATCGTCGAGCCGGTGGACGCATGAACGCGCTCGCCCAGATGAGCGCGCTCGCCGAACGCATCGCCGCCGACCCCGCCCCGGGCGAAACGATTCCTCCCGAGCCGATTCTCGCCGAATCGCGCCTTCCCGCGCCGACCTTCGCCGAGCGCATGCGCCGGGTGGCGCAGGTGGCGGCGCTCCATGCCGACGCGGTCGACCGCGACGGGCGGTTCCCCGCCGAGGCGGTGGCGGCCCTGCGCGCGGAGCGGCTGCTCGGGATCCAGATCCCCGAGGCCCTGGGCGGCGAGGGCGCCGACATGAGCCGGATGGCCGAGGTGTGCTTCAGCCTGGGGCAGGCCTGCGCCGCCACCGGGATGGTGTTCGCGATGCACCAGATCAAGGTCGCGAGCCTGGTCACCCACGGGGCCGAGAGCCCCTGGCACCGCGCGCTGATGCAGCGGGTGGCGGAGCGGCAGCTGCTCGTCGCCTCGGCGACCACCGAGGGCGGCATCGGCGGCGACCTGCGCAACAGCCTCTGCGCCGTCGAGGCCGAGGGCGACGTGTTCGCCTTCCGCAAGGACGCCACCGTGATCTCCTACGGCGCCCACGCCGACGTGATCCTCGCCACCGGCCGGCGCCATCCCGAGGCCGCCTCCTCCGACCAGGTCCTGGTCGCGCTGACGTCGGACCAGTTCACCCTGGAGCGCACCAGCCGCTGGGACACGCTCGGCATGCGCGGCACCTGCAGCGACGGCTTCGTGCTCGCCGCGCGCGACGTGCCGGTCGCCCAGATCCTGCCCAAGCCCTTCGCCGAGATCGCGGCCCAGTCGATGCTGGCCGCCTCGCACCTCCTGTGGAGCAGCGTCTGGTTCGGGATCGCGAGCCATGCGCTCGACCGGGCGCGGACCTTCGTGCAGGCCGAGGCCCGCCGCCGGCCGGGCACGGTGCCCCCCGGCGCCCTGCGCCTGGCCGAGGCGACGAGTTCGCTGCAGGCGATGAAGGGGACGATCCAGGGCGGCCTGCGCCACTACGAAGAGGCGCAAGGGTCGCCCGCGGCGCTCGGTTCGATCGGCTTCGCGATCGCCCTGAACAACGTCAAGACCACCGCCTCGACCATGGCGGTGTCCATCGTGCAGGTGGCGCTCGGGATCGTCGGCATCGCCGGCTACAAGAACGGCACCCCGTTCAGCCTCGGCCGGGCGCTGCGCGACGTGCTCTCTGCGCCGCTGATGATCAGCAACGACCGTATCCACAGCAACACGGCCAACCTTCTGCTGGTGCAGAAGGGCGGCGGCACATTCCTGGGCGCGTGATGGACAGCTTGGCCGATCCCACCTCCACGCCGTTCGAGGCGCTGCCGTCCGCCGGGGACGAGGCGGAACCGCGTTCCTTCCTCGACCGCCTGTTCGACCGGGGCCACCTGGTACGCACCGGGATCGACGGCCTCTATGGCCGCGGCGGCGACTTCGAGAGCGTGGTCGAGGCGCTGGACGCCCTCGTCTCCCGCCTCGGCGCGGCCGACGGGGCCGAGCGGATGCGCTTCCCGCCGGGGATGAGCCGCCCGGCCTTCGAGCGCAGCGGCTACCTCAAGGGCTTCCCCAACCTGGCCGGCACCGTGCACAGCTTCTGCGGCGACGAGGCCGCCCATGCGCGTCTCCTCGCCTGCGTCGAGGCCGGAAAGGACTGGACCGAGGACCAGGCCTGCACCGACATCGTGCTGACGCCGGCCGCGTGCTACCCGCTCTATCCGGTGGCCGCCGCCCGCGGTCCCCTCCCCGCCGAAGGCCTGCTGTTCGACCTGCAATCCTACTGCTTCCGCCACGAGCCCTCGGTCGAGCCGACCCGGATGCAGATGTTCCGCATGCGCGAATACGTCCGCATGGGCTCGCCCGAGCAGGTGCTGGCCTTCCGCGAGGTCTGGCTGGAGCGCGGCACCGCGATGATGCGCGACCTCGGCCTGCCGCTGGCGGTCGACCCGGCCAACGACCCGTTCTTCGGGCGCGCCGGGCGGATGCTGGCCAACAACCAGCGCATGCAGGGGCTGAAGTTCGAGCTCAACGTGCCGGTTAACAGCACGGAGCAGCCCACCGCCTGCCTGAGCTTCAACTACCACCAGGACCATTTCGGCAGCACCTGGGAGATCGGCCAGGCCGACGGCGCGGTCGCCCACACGGCTTGCGTCGGGTTCGGCCTGGAGCGGATCACGCTGGCGCTGCTGCGCCACCACGGCCTCGACCTCGCCGCCTGGCCGGCGGACGTGCGCAAGCAGCTCTGGGGCTAGGATCGGTGTCGGCCGCCCTCGCCCTCGTCCACGATGCCGCCCCGGCGCCCGCCTTGCATCCGCTCCACGCCCAGGACCGCGCGTGGCCGGAAACCAACTGCTACGTCGACCTCTGGATCGAGCTGCTGCACGGGCGCGGGCTCGAGCCGGAGGCGATGCTCGGCTTCACCCTGCGGCAGGACTTCGAGGGCGACCAGTTCACCTTCTTCAAGCCGTCCATGGCCGACATCGAGGCGCTGTACGGTCTGCGCCTCGAGGAACTCGCCGTCTACGGCGGGCTCGAGCGCCACGCCGCAATCCAGGCCGCCCGCGGCTGCCCGGTGCTCGTCGAGGTCGACGCGATCCACCTGCCCGACACCGTCGGCACCACCTACGGCCGCGACCACGCCAAGACGACGATCGCGATCCTCGCGCTCGACGAGCGGCGTCGCACCCTCGACTACCTTCACAATGCCGGCCGCTTCCAGCTCTCCGGCGCCGACTACGACGGGATCTTCGGCCCCACCCTGCTGCCGCCCTACGCCGAGTTCGTGAAGGTGGTGGCCCCGCCCCTGCCACCCGGCGCCCTGCGGACGGCCGCCCGCACGATGCTGACCGCGCACCGCGCGCGCGCGCCGAAGACGAACCCCGTGCGCGCCTTCCGCGACGCGCTGGCGGGGACCGGAGAGGATCTGGTGCGCCAGCCCCTGTCGGTGTTCCACAGCTACGCCTTCAACACCACGCGCCAGCTCGGGGCGAACTTCGAGCTCCTCGGCAGCCACCTCGCTTGGCTCGACGCCTCGGGCCTCGCCGAACTCGGCGCGACCGCCGAGGCGGCGACGCGCCTGGCGCAGGAGACCAAGGCGTTCCAGTTCCAGCTCGCCCGCGCCTTCGGCCGCCGCAACGCCGCGCCGCTCGCGGCCGCCCTCGAACGCCCGGCCGCGAGCTACGACGCCGTCTTCGCCGCCCTCGACCGCGCCCTGCGCTGAGGGCACGGCGTCGTGGCCCGCCTCCACGCCGTCGACGGCGTCCCGCCCCGCCGGGTCGACGGCCCGTGGCAGCTCGTCGTCACGGCGCCCGGCGCCTGCGCCGGTCCCGGCGACGCGGCGAGTCTTTCGGGCTGGATCCCGGCCGAGGTTCCCGGCACCGCGGCGGCGGCGCTCCGCGCGGCCGGCCTTTGGTCCGAGGCCGCGCCGACGCCGCTCCACGGGTCGGACGTCTGGTACCGCACGACGCTGTCGCTCGCCGGCCCCGAATCCCTGCGCTTCGAGGGGCTGGCGACGCTCGCCGAGATCTGGGTCGACGGCACGCTCCGCCTGGAGACGCGCTCGATGTTCCTTGCCTACGCCGTCGAGGTGGACGGCGCCGGCACGGTCGAGCTGGACCTGTGCTTTCGCGCCCTCCAGGTCGCGCTCGCCCGGCCCAACCGCCGCGGGCGCTGGCGACCGCGGCTGGCGACGCCTGGATCGCTGCGCCACGTCCGCACCAGCCTCCTCGGCTTCATGCCCGGCTGGTGCCCGGCGGTCGACGCCGTCGGCCCCTACCGCCCCGTCACCCGGACCGCGCTCGGCGCCGGCGTCCCGCGCGTGCTGTCGGCCGACCTGCGCGCCGAGCTCGACGGCGGGACCGGCCGGCTGCGGCTCCGCCTCGCCCTGGCCGACGTTCGAGGCTCCCGGCTGACGCTCCGCTGCGCCGGCGCCGCGGCGGTGATCGAGGCCGACGCCGCGGGCTGCTTCGCCGGCGAGGTCCTGATCCCGGATGTCGCCCCGTGGTGGCCGCACACGCACGGCGAGCCCCGGCTCCATCCGGTCGAGGCCGAGATCGACGGCCACGTGCTGGCGCTCGGCCGCGTCGGCTTTCGCACGATCGCGCTCGCCCGCCCGTTCGCCGAGGGCTTGAGCCTGACGGTCAACGGCGTGCCGGTGTTCTGCCGCGGCGCGTGCTGGACGCCGGCCGACCTCGTCGGCCATTCCGCCGAGGCTTGCCGCCCGCTGCTGGCGCTGGCGCAGGAGGCCGGCATGAACATGCTGCGGGTGTCCGGCATCACCCTCTACGAGGCGGACGCCTTCTACGACCTGTGCGACGAGCGCGGCATCCTGGTGTTCCAGGACCTGATGCTCGCCAACTTCGACTATCCGATCGACGACCCGGCCTTCCGGGACCGCCTGCTCGCCGAGATCGACGGCTTCCTCGACCGGACGCAGGCCTCGCCCGCGCTCTGCGTCCTGTGCGGCGGCAGCGAGGTCGCGCAGCAGGCGGCGATGCTGGGCTTCCCCCGCGACGCCTGGACCGGCGGGTTGTCGGACGACGTGCTCGCCGCCCGCGTCGCCCGCCTGCGGCCGGACCTCGTTGTGGTGCCGAACTCGCCGTCGGGCGGGGACCTGCCGTTCTCGACCGATGCCGGGCTCGCCCACTATTACGGCGTCGGCGCCTACCGCCGGCCGCTGGAGGATGCGCGCCGCGCCGAGGTCGGCTTCGCCTCGGAATGCCTGGCCTTCGCCAACGTCCCCGACGCCGCGACCCTGCGGGAGGCGGATCTCTGCGACCCCGCGAGCCTGGGCTGGGCCGCCACGGTCCCGCGCGACCGCGGCGCCGACTGGGAGTTCGAGCAGGTCCGCGACCACTACATCCAAGACCTGTTCGGGCTCGATCCCGAGACTCTGCGCCGCGACGACCCGGATCGCTACTGCGCGCTCGCCCGCGCGGCCAGCGCCGAGGTGATGGAGGCGGTGTTCGCCGAGTGGCGCCGGGCGCGCTCGCCCACCGCCGGCGGGCTGGTGTGGTTCTTCCGCGACCTCGCCCCCGGCATCGGCTGGGGCGTCGTCGACGCGGCCGGCCGGCCGAAGTCGGCGTGGTACGCCCTCAAGCGCGCCTTCCGCCCCGTCCAGGTGACGATCTCGGACGAGGGCCTGAACGGCCTCCATCTCCACGTCCACAACGAGATGGCCGCGCCGCTCTCCGCCGTCCTGCGCCTCGTCTTCAGCGATGCCGAGGGGCGCGCCGTGGCGAAGGCAGAGCGTGCGGTCGCAGTCGCGCCGCGCAGCTCCGGCACATGGTCGAGCGCGACGCTGCTCGGGCGCTTCTTCGACGCCACCGGGAGCTACCGCTTCGGCCCGATGGCGCACGCCCTCGCCCATGCGAGCCTGGTCGATGCGGACGCCGCCGCCGTCCTCGCCGAGAGCTTCCACTTCCCGCAAGGGCGCGATCCCGCGCCGCGCCCGGTCGGTCTCGCCGCCGCGATCGAACCGGGTGCTGCCGGTCCCGTCCTCTGGGTCTCGGCGGACCGCCACGCGCTCTGCGTGCGCATCGAGACCGAGGCGGGCGCCCGGCCCGACGACGACGGCTTCCACCTCGCCCCCGGCGCGTCTCGCCGCATCGCCCTCGTCGGCGGCGGGAATCCGCACGGGATCGTTCGCGCCGTGAACACAAACGAGATCGTGAAGTTCTAAGACCTCGATGATGCACGCGCCGCCGCTCCCACATCCGTCGCCCGTCGAAGCGGAACCGGTCGTCGTCGACGGCCTGTTCGGCTGGTTCAGCCCAGGCACCGCCCGGCGCGGCGTGATCCTGTGTGGGGCGACCGGATTCGAGCAGCTTTCGGCGCACCGCCCGTGGCGGGACCTCGCCGGGCGGATCGCCGCCACCGGCTGCGCCACCCTGCGCTTCGACTATCCGGGCGAGGGCGATTCCACGGATGCCGGCGCCGGCACGCTGGAGGCGTGGCTCGGGGCGATCCGCCGGGCGGTGCGCGTCCTGCGCGAGGAGGCCGGGTCGACGGAGGTCGTCCTCGTCGGCCTCCGGCTCGGGGGAACCCTGGCGGCGCTCGTCGCCGAGGAGGGCGGGATCGACCGGCTCGCGCTGCTGGCGCCGTGCCGGACCGGGCGCGGCTACCTGCGCGAGATGAAGCTGCGGGCGCCCGCGGTGAACCAGCTCTCGGACGGCACCGTGCCGACCGAGCCGCCCGGACACCTGTCGCTCGGCGGCTTCCCGATCGGCCCCGACCTCGCGGCCGACCTCGCGCGGATCGACCTCGCCACGGCGACGATGCGCCCGGCGCCCGAAATCCTGATCCTCGGCGCGGAGACCGACGCCCTCGCCAAGCGCTACGCCGCGCTCGGCGCGCATGTGACCTCGGGCGCCCTGCCCGGCCTCGCCCAGCTCGTCGGCAACCCGCTGTTCTCCGAGACGCCGGAGGCGGCTTTCGCCGACGTGGTCGGCTTCGCGACCGCCGGCGCCCTGCCCCGCCCGACGGCGGCGCCCCCGGTCGTGTCGCCGGCAAAGCTCGCCGGCGACGGCTGGCTGGAGGAGGCGGTCCGGTTCGGGCCGGGCCTGTTCGGCGTCCACGCCCGTCCGGCCGGCTCGGCGACCGGCGCGCCGACGATCCTGTTCGTCGCCGCCGGCCTCAGCGCGCATTCCGGCTGGGGCCGGCAGGCGACGCGGATGGCCCGCGCCCTCGCGGTCGAGGGCGTGCCGTCGCTGCGTGTGGACCTCGCCGGCATCGGCGACAGCGCGGACCGGCCGGGCGGCGCCTCGCCGCTGTTCTCGCCCGACACCCTCCACGACTTCCGCCACGCCCTCGATTACCTGGAGGCGCGGGGCGCCGGACGGGTCGTCCTCGTCGGCAGTTGCAGCGGCGCCTACGCGGCATTCCAAGCGGCCTGGCGCGACCCGCGCGTCGCCGGGGCGCTCCTGGCCAACCTCTACTGCTTCGACTGGCACCCGGAGGACGACGTCGACGCCGTGGTGCGCCAGACGGTGGGAAGCGCCGCGACCTATGCCGCCCTGCTCCGTCACGGCAGCACGTGGCGTCGCCTGCTCACGGGCCAGGTCGGCGTGCGGGCGATCGGTCGCGTGCTCCTGCGCCGCGGCCTCCGCCTGGCCGACCGCCGCTGGAAGGCCTTGTTCCGTCCGAGGCCCGCCGGCGGCAGCGTCCTGCGACGGATCGGGACGATGCGGAAACGGGGCGCGCATCTGCGCCTCGTCTACACCGCGGGCGATCCGGGCCTGCCCGCCCTGCGCCGCCATGTCGGGCGCACGCCCGAGCGCGCCGCCCGTCGGCTCGGCGCCCCGGTCGCGATCGTCGCGGGCACCGACCACAACCTGTCCACCCCCGCCGCGCAGGCGGAGCTGACCCGGATCCTGAACGACCTCGTCGCCGTCGTCGCGGGCCGCCCCTGACGCCCGATCGGCGTCGCGAAGGCGGCCGAGGAGCCTGCCACGGGGGGCGGCGAGACAACGCAGGCGGGGGGCTTCACAGGGGCCGTCCCGCCACCTACCTTGGGGATCCCAGCAACGAACGAAAGGAGGTGATCCAGTGTCTCATTGTCATCAGCCGCTGTCTTCGGCTTACCGGACCTGGACCGTCGCCTCCGGCGCCTCCTTCTAAGGGCGCCCGGGCACTCTCGGGACAGTTTCGGCCGGACCGCGGTTCGGCAATGGAAGGGCCGCCCTCACGGGCGGCCCTTCGGCTTTTCAAAAGGGGCCGCCTGCGAGGGCGGCCCTTCGTCGTGTCCGACGACCGTGGCTCGCCGCGATCGACGCGCCTCAGCGCTTCTGGAACAGCGGCTGGGCCAGCGCCTCGGTGCGGGCGCGCCAGAGGTCGCGCTCCTCGCGCATCGCATCGAGCTCGTCGCGGATCTGGTCGCGCTCGACCCGGAAGTGATCGCGCTCGGCCCGGATTTCGTGAAGGGCGTTCATCTCGATCTGCACGTGGTTGCGCAGCTCGCGGATCTCCTGGGCGAGCAGGGTCTGCAACTCGCCGTGGCGGTCGGATTCGATCCGAAGCTTCGCCTTCAGCATCAGGTTTTCGGCCATCAGCTCGGAGATGTCCTCGGCCTCCGGGTTCGAACGCGGGGCCTCGACCGGCTGCTGCACGATCCGGGGCGACCACGCCGTCTCGGCGGCGCGGGGCTCGGGGCGCGGCGGCTGGCGCGTCTCGGCCTGCGGCTGGAAGGGGGCCTGAGCTTGGGCCTGGGCGGCGGGCGCCTGGGCC
>NZ_VRUT01000169.1:0-9595 GCF_008039465.1 Methylobacterium sp. WL120
GCCGACGCCGAGCCGCAAGCGGAACCCGCGCGCCTCGGCGATCGAGGGCGTCGCCGCCAGCGCGCAGGCAGCCGACGCCGCCAAGGCGATCCATCCGATCTGCGAGATCCTGCGCATCCGTGCCTCCATCGATCGGGCAAGCCTGCCGCGGAGCGCGTTCACGAAAGCTCAAGAAACAGAGTCAACGCATCCGGCGCCTTCGACCGGACGGACGGCGTGACGCCGTCGCGAACACGCGGCCGCCTTTGCGGACTTCCTTTGCGCCTTGCCTTTGGGCGTCGCGCGATCCACCTGTCTGCCCGATTCCCGCGGCTTCCGACGCCGCTTCCTCGACGCCTCGTGCGACGCCGTCCGGCCCTCGGCCGCGGCGGGTCGGGGCGAAACACGCCAGGAACGCCAACGCCATGTCGAAGACCCACACCCTCAGCGGCGCGAGCGCGCTCGCCCTGGTGCTCGCGCTCGGTGGCGCCGCCATCGCGCAGACGCCGACGCCGGCGGCCCAGCCCTCCGTCGCCGCCTCGGTGCTGCCGTCGCCCGACAGCGTCGTCGCCAAAGTCAACGGCATCCCGGTCACCGCCGGCGACATCGCGGTCGCCTCCGAGGACCCGGCCCTGTCGCTGCCGGGCGTCGACGACGCGCAGAAGAAGGGCCTGCTCGTCGATTACATGCTCGACCTGAAGGTCGGCGCGCAGGCGGCCGACGCCGCCAAGATCGGCGACACGCCGGACTTCAAGCGCAAGCTCGCCTACTTCCGCGACAAGCTCCTCCTCGACGAGTACCTCGAGCGCGAGGCCCGCAAGGCCGCGACGCCTGAGGCGGCCCGCGCCCTCTACGACCAGTCGGCCAAGCTGATGAAGCCGGAGGAGGAGATCCACGCCCGGCACATCCTCGTCGAGAACGAGGCGGACGCCAAGAAGATCGCCGCGCGGATCAAGGGCGGAGAGGACTTCGCCAAGGTCGCCGCCGAGACCACGAAGGACGCCGGCTCGAAGGCCGAGGGCGGCGACCTCGGCTGGTTCTCGAAGGACCGGATGGTGAAGGAGTTCGCCGACGCGGCGTTCAAGCTGCAGCCCGGTCAGGTCTCCGATCCGGTGAAGTCGCAGTTCGGCTGGCACGTGATCAAGGTCGAGGAGAAGCGCAACAAGCCGGTCCCGACCTTCGAAGAGCTCAAGGAGCAGATCGACCAGGCGCTGATCCGCAAGGCGCAGCAGGACCTGATCCTGAAGCTGCGCGCGGACGCGAAGGTCGAGCGCTTCGACGAGAACGGCAAGCCGATCGCGGCCCCGGCGCCGACCCCGGCCCCCGAGGAGCCGAAGAAGCCCTGAGGCCCGGTGCCGCCGGTCGCGTCCGCGCGACCGGCCCCCGTCTAGTTCGGCGCGGCGAACAGGTAGGCCGATTCCGCCGTGGTGGTCTGAGCGTCGGGCAGGATGCCGAGCGCGGTCAGCTCGTTCGTGCGCCGGTTCGACGCCAGGATGTCGAGCACGGCGATCACGAGCCAGGGACAGGCGATACCGATAAAGAACGCCATCTCATCACCCTTGCGGACCGGGGCTATCCGGACCTTTGCGGACCCGGGCTGCCCGGCGTCGAGAGCGCGATGATAGCCGCGCGCCGAAGCTTCGCAAGATGGCGGGCGAGCTGACGGCCCGACACGCCGGCCACGATGCCCGGACGGGCCGGGCGGTCAGACCCAGCCCTGAAGCTCGCGCCGCACCACGGTCTCGATCACCTTCATCCCGAGGTCGCTGTCGTTGAGGCAGGGGATGTAGGCGAAGCGCTCGCCGCCGTTGTCCTCGAAGTAGTGCCGGTTCTCGCCGTCGAGTTCTTCCAGCGTCTCCAGGCAGTCGGCGGTGAAGCCCGGCGCCACGATCGCCATGCGCTTCACGCCGGATTTCGCGAGGGTCTGCACGGTCTCGTCGGTGTACGGCTTCAGCCATTCCTCGTTGCCGAAGCGCGACTGGAAGGTGGTCCGCATCCGCTCGGTCGAGAAGCCCAGCTCCTCGCGGATCAGCCGCCCGGTCTTCACGCACTGGCAGTGGTAGGGGTCGCCCTTGAGCAGGTAGCTCTTCGGCACGCCGTGGAACGAGGTGAGGATCACCTCCGGCTCGAAGTCGAGCTTGGCCAGCCCCTCGCGGATCGAATCGGCCATCGCGCGGATGTAGACCGGGTCGTCGTGGTAGGGCGGCGAGACCCGCACGGTCGGCTGCCAGCGCATCTGCATCAGCGCCTTGAACGCCTGGTCGCAGGCGGTGGCCGAGGTCGCGGCGGCGTATTGCGGGTAGAGCGGCACCAGCAGGATGCGGTCGCAGCCCTGGTCGAGCAGCGCCTGGATCCGCAGGGAGACCTCGGGCTTGCCGTAGCGCATCGCCCAGTCGACCACCACGCTGTCGCCCATCGCCGCCTGCAGCCGCTCGGCCTGGCCGCGGGTGATGGTCTTGAGCGGGCCTTCGTCGCGCTCGTTGTTCCAGACGCTCGCGTAGTCCTTGCCCTTCGGGCCGGGACGCTTGGTGAGGATGATCAGGTTGAGCAGCGGCCACCAGATCAGGCGCGGCACCTCGATCACCCGGCGATCGGACAGGAATTCCTTCAGGTAGCGGCGCATCGGCCAATAGCTGGTCCCCTCCGGCGTGCCGAGGTTCATCAGCAGCACGCCGACCCGGCCCCAGCGGACCGGGGGGTGCTCGGCCGGAAGCGTGCCGGAGCCGGCGGCGCGCTGCGGCTCGACGGAGGTGACGGCCGACAGGGATGCCGGTGCGACGCGTTCGTTCATGGTAAGGTTCTCGGCCATGGCGGCCGCTTCCTGTCCTGGAGCCGCCGGAGGCGCGGCGTCGTGGGGCCGCACGACGGCGCTGCGGTTGTGCGGGATCGGATATCTAACTAGAGCACGAAGCCTGCCAGCGAAGATCCGGCCGACGAGAGCGCGACATGCAGTCTCCCCGCTACTTCCTGAACCACTTCATGCCGTTCACCGGCTACCCCTACACGGGGGCGCCCACGGCCTGCAATCTGTGCGGCTCGACCGAGAGCGTCACCGTCGCCGAGACCGACCGCCGGCTGAAGACGCTGAAGTCGATCGCCTGCGCCGAGTGCGGCCTGATCCGCACCGACCCGATGCCGACGCCGGCCGAGCTGGCCGATTACTACGCCCACGCCTACCGCGCCGACTACCAGCTCGCCTTCGCGGGCGGCCCGCCGCGCGTGCACCTCAAGCGCTCGGCGCGCGAGGCCGCGTTCCGGGCGGAGTTGCTGGCGCCCAAGCTCGTGCCGGGCGCGCGCCTGCTCGATTTCGGCTCCGGCTCCGGCGAGTTCCTGGCCGCCGCCCGGGCGCGCGGCTGCGAGGCGATCGGCGTCGAGCCGGGCCGCGACTATTCCGCCTACGCCCGCACGACGCACGGCGTCGAGGTGCTGGACGACGCGGGCGACGACCGGTTCGAGCCTGGCACGTTCGACGTGATCACCACCCACCACGTGATGGAGCACCTGCGCGACCCGGCCGACGTGATGGAGCGGCTGGCCCGCTGGCTCAAGCCCGACGGCGTGCTCTACGCCGCGGTGCCGAACATGGCCGCCACCGGCAAGCCGCCGCACGAGCGCTTCCACTTCGCCCACGTCCACGGCTTCGTGCGCGACACCTTCGACCTCACGGCACGCCGCGCCGGCCTGGTGCCCCATACCGGGTACTGGCGCGAGGACACGACGGTGGTCTACCGCAAGACCGACGCGCCCCCGGTCGCGATCCGCTCGCCGGGCCTCGCCCAGCGCCTCGCCGAGGAGTTGAAGCCGATGCCGGCCGCGGCCTACCTCGCGTCGGGCGCCTGGATCTGGCCGATGGTCCGCCGCAACGCCAAGGCCGTGCGCGAGACCTTCTCGAACCGATAGCGGGCGTCGCGCGCGCGTCACGGGACGCGGCGTAGGGCGAGCCATCCGCCACGGTCGAGCCGCGCCATGCCCCCACCCAATCGCCGCCAGACCTTCGGCCTCGGTGCCGGCCTCGCCGCCGGGCTGGCGACGCCAGCCCGCGCCGCCGAAGCGTCGCCCGAGCCGACGCTGACCCTGCTCCTGGTCAACGACGTCTACCTGATGGGCGAGGTGGCCGGCCGCGGCGGCTTTGCGCGGCTCAACGCCATCGTGAAGGCCGAACGCGCACGGGACGTCCCCGTGCTCTACGTTCACGCCGGCGACACGCTCTCGCCCTCGCTGATGTCCGGCTTCGACAAGGGCGGCCACATCGTCGACCTGCTCAATATCGCGGCCCCCGACGTGTTCGTGCCCGGCAACCACGAGTTCGACTTCGGGCCGGAGACCTTCCTCGAGCGCATGCGCGCCGCCGCCTTTCCGTGCTTTGCCGCAAACCTCCGCGACGGGGCGGGCGGCGCGATCCCGGGGATCCGCGACCGCACGATCCTGACGCTGGGCGGCGTGCGCGTCGGGATCGTCGGCATCGCTTTGGCATCGACGCCGGAGAAGTCCCAGAGCGGCGACCTGCGCTTCGGCCCCGAACTCGCGACCCTCGCCGAGCAGGCGAAGGCGCTGCGCTCCGAAGGGGCGGACTTGGTCGTCGCGGTGACCCATACGGCGCGTCCGACCGATCTGGCGATGCTGGAGGCGGGCCACGCCGACATCGTGCTGTCCGGGCACGACCACGACCTCGTGATGCATTACGACGGCCGCCGCGTGCTGGCGGAGTCGAGCAGCGACGCGCACTACGTCACCGCGATCGACATTTTCGCGACGATCTCGGTCCAGGGAGAGACGCGCGCGGTTTCCTGGCGGCCGAGCTTCCGCATCCACGATTCGGGCCACGTCGCGCCCGATCCAGAGACCCTGGCGCTGGTCCGGCGGCTGGAGGCCGACCTGTCGCGCCGACCTGTCGCGCCGGCTCGACGTGCCCGTCGGCGAGACGGCGCGCCCCCTGGACAGCCGGATCGCCGCGGTGCGCGCCCGCGAGGCGAGCTTCGGCAACCTCGTCGCCGACGCCCTGCGGGAGGCGACGCAGGCCGAGATCGCGGTGATGAACGGCGGCGGCATCCGCGGCAACCGCCTCTACCCGGCCGGGACCGTGCTGACGCGGCGCGACATCCTCACCGAGCTTCCCTTCGGCAACACCATCGTTTCGGTGGCGATCACCGGCGCACAGGTCCGCGCCCTGCTGGAGACCGGTCTCGGCGAGTCCGGCCGCCCGGCCGGACGCTTCGTGCAGGTCTCGGGGCTGACCGTGCGGGTCGACCCCGACGCGCCGGCCGGCGCCAGGATCGTGTCCGTGCAGGTCGGCGGCGCGCCCCTCGACGAGGCCCGCACCTACAGCGTCGCGTCCAACAACTTCCTGTACGAAGGCGGCAACGGCTACGGCATGCTGGCGCAAGGGCGGACGCTGGTCGGCGCGACCGATGGCGGGCTCGTCGCCAACGCGGTGATCGACTATGTCGCCCGCCACGCGCCGATCGCCGTGCGCGAAGGCGAGCGCATCCTGGTCGGTCGATGACGAAGCTTTCCGCCTCCTCAGCCCTCGCCGACTTCCGGGCGAGCGGTTCTCCATGGCTCGCCCTACCGTTCTTCGCCGGCAGCGCGGCGGACGCCGTCGCGGCGCGCGTCGACGAACGCATCGCGGCGGGCGCGGAGGTGCTGCCGGCGCCCCAAAACATCTTCGCCGCCCTGGCGCTGACGCCGCTCCCCGAGGTGAAGGTCGTGATCCTCGGGCAGGACCCTTACCCGACGCCGGGGGACGCCAACGGCCTCGCCTTCTCCTATGTCGGCGCACGCCGCCTGCCGGCCTCGCTCAAGGTGATCCTCGCCGAAGTCGAGCCGGCCAAGCCGACGCGTGGCGACCTCACGCCTTGGGCGCGGCAGGGCGTTCTGCTCCTGAACAGCGCCCTCACCGTCGAGGCCGGCCAAGCCGGCGCGCATCTCCGCTACGGCTGGGCGGCGCTCGCCGACGAGGCGGTCGCGGCGGTGTCGGCCCGCGCGACGCCCGCCGCGTTCCTGCTCTGGGGGGCGCAGGCGCGGGCGCGCGCCGCGCTGGTCGACCGCGACCGCCACGGCGTGTTCGAGAGCGGGCACCCATCGCCGCTGAACCGCGCCCGCGACTTCCCGGGCTCGGCCCCGTTCGGACGCGCCAACGCCTGGCTCGCCGAGCGCGGACTGGCGCCGATCGAATGGCGCCTGCCCTGAAGCCTACTGGGCCGGCTTCGGCGCAGGCGCCGGCTCGGCGGGCTTGTCGGCACCGGGGGCGGGGGCCGCGTCGGCGCCTGCCGGCAGCAGCACGTTCTTGGCGACCGTGCCCTCGGGGCCGTATTCGCCGGCGACCGCGAGGCAGGCCTTCTCGCGGTTCTGCGCCATGTCGTTCGACATCAGCGCGAAGATCGACTGCACCCGCCCGCCGAACGGGCCGCGCGGGCTGACGTCGGCCGAACGGGTGCCCTGCTTGACCAGCAACGCCTCGAAGGTGTCGGTGCCGATGCGGTAACCGCAGACGTTCGAGGCCGCGAAGATGTAGGCGGCGAATTCCAGCGCCCGCGGCGCCGGCGCGTTGCGGATCTGCGCCTCGGCGGGCACCGCAGCGAGGGTGGCGGTCAGCAGGGCGGCCGAGGCGGCCAGGGTTGCGAGCAGGCGCATGGGCGTAGGTTTCCTCGATGTCCGGGCGACGACTTCTTGCGAGTCGCTGAGAGGGGCGGGATACGCCGAACGGTGAGCGCCGCACAGGGGGACCGACCCGGCAGATTGCCTCAGGACGATCACGGCAAAGGCCGCCGCAAAAAGACGGTTAAGCGTTACCTGCGTTGCAATCGTGCCGTGCGCTGCCAGCGCGGCATTGGGCATCCCGCCCCCTTGTCCAGCACCAGACGGTCGCAGGACCTGTTTCGACTTGATCACGCCCGGCGCGCTCATGCGAAGCCTACTATTAACCGGTGACGCGCAGATCGGAGTTCGACCTCTTCCGCACAGAGCCGGACCGGACGCCGCATGCACTTCGCCCTCGACCGCCGCGCAGAACCAGATCCCGCCTTCGCCCCGCCCCCCTTGCGCCTGGCGGACGCCGGCGGAACGCCCTCGGGCGAGCGCCGCAACCGCTACGCCCGCTGGGCCCTGCATGAAGGCCTCGGCGAGGGCGACGTCGTCGCCCTGCTGATGCGCAATCAGCCCGACCTGCTGGCGATCTGGCAGGGCCTCGGCTCCGTCGGCGTCACCGTGGCGCCACTCGACCTGACCCTGCGCGGGGCGGCGCTCGCCCGCAGCCTCGACGCGATCGGCCCGCGCCACCTCTTCGTCGATGCCGGCCTCGCGGAAATCCTGTGCGGCGTGCAGGGCCTCGTGTCGGTGCAGCCGCTGGTATGGTGGCACGGCGGCGCCGACTTCGCCCGGATCGACCTCGAGATCGCCGAATACGACGACGCCCCGCTCGACCCGCAGGAATCGGCCCCGCGGCGCGCCTGAGAGATCCGCGAAACCTGGCGAGACCGTGTTAGGTTGGGAAACCATCGACACGGGAGCCACGGCATGTCCTCCACCGCGACGCAGACCGCACGCGCCGACGCGCCGCTTCTGCTGCGCGAAGATGCCGGCGGCATCGCCACGCTGACGCTGAACCGTGGCCCGGCGCGCAACGCGCTTTCGCTCGGGCTGATGGCGGCGCTGCAGGACGCCCTCGACGCGATCGCCGAGGACCGGGCCGTCCGCGTCGTCGTGCTGCGCGGGGCCGGCCCGGCCTTCTGCGCCGGGCACGACCTCAAGGAGATGCGCGCCCATCCCGGGCGGGAGGCAGCCGCCGAGGTGTTCCGCGCCTGCTCGCGCCTCATGCTGGCGATCACCCGGCTACCGCAGCCGGTGATCGCCCAGGTGCACGGCATCGCCACCGCCGCCGGGTGCCAGCTCGTCGCGACCTGCGACCTCGCGATCTGCGCCGACGACGCGCGCTTCGCGACGCCCGGCGTCAACATCGGCCTGTTCTGCTCGACGCCGATGGTCGCGCTCTCGCGCGCCGTGCCGCGCAAGGTCGCAATGGAGATGCTGCTGCTCGGCGAGCCGGTGGACGCCGCGGAGGCTTTCCGCATCGGCCTCGTCAACCGCGTGGTTCCCGCGGCCGACCTCGACGCGACGGTGCGGGCGACGGCGTCCCGCATCGCCGAGAAGTCGGCGCGGGTGCTGGCGATCGGCAAGGAGGCCTTCGGCCGCCAGGAGGAGCTCGGCCTGGAGGAGGCCTACGCCTACGCCGCCGAGGTGATGACCCGGAACATGATGCTTGCCGAGGCCGGCGAAGGCATCGACGCGTTCCTGGAGAAGCGCACCCCGATCTGGCCGGCGTGAGGCCTCAGCCGCGCCCCGCGGGGCCGGGGAAGCGGCGCGCGAACCAGTCGCGCAGCACCGCGCGCTCGTAGTACAGGCCGCCCGTCGCAAAGCGCGGGTTCGCCGTCAGCATGAAGTTGATGTCGGTGGCGGTGTCCTCGCCGCTGGCGACCACACGCCGGCCCCGCCGCAGCGCGTAAACGAAACGGATCCGCGGGGGCGTCGAATCCTGGACCACACGCAGCCCACCCGGGGTGCCGAAGCCCGGCCGCTCGTATCCGGCGAGGTCGATGTCGAGGACGGTGACGTCGAGGCTCTCGTCCGGGCCGAGGCGCCGGCTGCCGAGTTCCTGGAAGATCCGCGTCATCTCGGCGAGCGTCGTGCGCAGGCTCCGGCCCGACGCGCCCCAGCGGTCCTCGGCGTCGGTGAAGCGCTCGGGCGCCACGTAGCGCACGCCGACCTCGCGACGGCCGGGCCGGCGAGCGCCAGCCCCGCCAGGGCGGCGAGCGCGAGACGCCTCATTGCTTGGTGCGGTTGATCACCGCCAGCAACGCCCGGGCGACCGGCTCGGTGACGTTGCGGCGATACTTGCGGTGGACCAGCTGACCGTTG
Source organism: Methylobacterium sp. WL120 (assembly GCF_008039465.1). Lineage (NCBI taxonomy): Bacteria > Pseudomonadati > Pseudomonadota > Alphaproteobacteria > Hyphomicrobiales > Methylobacteriaceae > Methylobacterium > Methylobacterium sp. WL120. Next base: position 8,893 of record NZ_VRUT01000169.1, read on the forward strand.
TGGTAGACGTCGTGCTCGACGTAGAGCCGCTCGCCGTCCCAGCGGACGATGTTGTCGGTCTCGGTGGTTTCCTCGACGCCGAGGTCGTCCCGAAGGATCGCGCTGCCGGTCTGGGTGAACATGCGCAACTCCTCGCACTTCGATCGGGGATCGCCAGCGCGGACGATCCCTCCGTCGAGGGCCACAATAGGCAACCGACGCGGACTGCGCCAGTTCTCGCGACGGCTCCCGAGGCTGCGACGCCTGACAGGCGACCGCCGGTCTCGCTCCCAACCAGATCAACGAACCGTGACTTGATCCTTGATCTTGTCGTAGGTGGCGCGGCTGAGCACGCGCTTCGACAGCAGCTGGTCGACCGAACCGTAGGGCCGCCGCTGGATGATCGCCCGCCCGATACTGCCGCCGCCGCGCAGACCGTTCAGATCCGCGACCGACGCGGTGTTGAGGTCGACGAGCGCCAACGCCCGCGGTCCGGCGGTGTCGGCGGCCGCCTCCACCTCCGCCCGCCCGGCAGGCTGGGAGGCGTCCAACTCGGGGGCGACGGTTCGCGGCTCAGGGGGCGTTTGCGGGACGGCGGGTGCCTCGGCCGTCGGCTGAGGCGCGGGCGTCGGCATCGGTGCCGGCGCAGGCATGGGAGCGGGTGCAGGCGGACGTGCCAGGGCCGTGTCGCGCCGCGGCGCCGTCGAGGGCACCGGCACCGGCG
>NZ_VRUT01000016.1:0-48347 GCF_008039465.1 Methylobacterium sp. WL120
ATGCGAAGGGTCGCGTCTCCACGGGGCCGCGACCCTTCGCATTCCTCGTTCGGCCCGTCACCCCATCAGCCGAGCAGCGCCGCCTCGGCGCCCGCCGGCAGGGCGAGGTCGGCGGCGTGGGCGTGCGCGCTCTCGATGTTGCCGAAGAACTGGCGGGCGCTCTCGGCCCATGTCCGCCGCAGCGCCTCGGCGCGGCATTGGGCCCGCGGGATGCGTAGGGCGGCCAAGCACGCCGTCCGCAGGTCGGCGTCGAGCACGCCGGCGCCGGTCCCGGCGACGACGTCGAGGGGGCCGGTCACCGGGTAGGCCGCCACCGGCAGGCCGCAGGCCATCGCTTCGAGCAGCACGATGCCGAAGGTGTCGGTGAGGCTCGGGAACACGAACACGTCGGCGGCGGCGTAGAGGGCGGAGAGTTCCGCGCCGGTGCGGGTGCCGAGGAAGCGCGCCTGCGGGTGGGCGGCCGCGAGCCGGGCACGGTCCGGCCCGTCGCCGACCACCACCTTGCTGCCGGCCAAGTCCAGGCCGAGGAAGGCGGCGACGTTCTTCTCCACCGCTACGCGGCCGACGAACAGGAAGATCGGACGCGGCAACCCGTCGAGCGCCTTGGGCGGCGGCGCCTCCGGCTCGGCCGGGCGGAACAGCTCGGTGTCGACGCCCCGCGTCCAGCGCATCAGGTTGCGGAAGCCGCGGCCGGCGAGTTCGTGTTCGAGGGAGGCGGTGCTGACCATCGTGCCGCTGGCGGCTCGGTGGAAGCGCCGCAGCCAGGCGTAGCTCCAGGCTTCCGGGATCGGCGCGCGGGCGGCGAGGTATTCGGGAAAACGGGTGTGGTAGCTGGTGGTGAAGGGCCGGCCCTTGGCGATGCAGAGCCGGCGCACCGCGTGGCCGATGGTGCCCTCGGTGGCGATGTGCACGTGGGTCGGGTCGATCCGCTCCCAGGCCACGCCGATTCCGCGGGCGCCGGCGAGGGCGAGGCGGATCTCGGAATAGCCAGGCATCGGCAGCGAGCGGAAGTCGCGCGGGGTCAGGAAGAACGGCTCGAAGCCGCGCGCGGGGGCGGCCTCGGCCATGCGCTCCAGCGAGCGCACCACGCCGTTGACCTGCGGCGCCCAGGCGTCGGTCGCGACGAGCAGCCTCACGCGACGGCCCGGCGGTCCGGCGCCGGAAGCGCCGCACGCTCGGCCTCCGCCGCGCGGGCTCGGAGGATGGTCGGATAGTGCAGCACCTCCATGCGGCCGTCGTAATGCTCGACGAGGGCGGTGCAGGATTCGACCCAGTCGCCGGTGTTGAGATAGCGCAACCCGTCGATGCGCCGGTCGGCGGCGTGGTGGATGTGGCCACAGATCACCCCGTCGGCGCCCTGGCGCCGGGCCTCGTCGGCGAGGAAGGTCTCGAACGCGCCAATGAAGTTGACCGCGTTCTTCACCTTCAGTTTCGCCCAGGCCGAGAGCGACCAGTAGGACAGGCCCAGGCGCCGGCGCAGCTTGTTCAGGCCGGTGTTGACGAACAGCGCGACGGTGTAGGCGCCGTCGCCCAGGTGGGCGAGCCAGCGGGCGTGGCGCACCACCATGTCGAACTGGTCGCCGTGGATCACGAGGTAGCGCCGCCCGTCGGCCGCCTCGTGGATGCGGCTCTCGGCGATCTCGATGCCGCCGAAGGTGGTGCCGATGTAGTCGCGCAGGAACTCGTCGTGGTTGCCCGGCACGTAGACCAGGCTCGAGCCCTTGCGCACCTTGCGCAGCAGCTTCTGCACCACGTCGTTGTGCCCCTGCGGCCAGTACCAGCCCGAGCGGAGCTGCCAGCCATCGACGATGTCGCCGACGAGGTAGAGCGTGTCGGCGTCGTAGTCCTTCAGGAAGTCCAGCAGCAGCCCGGCCTGGCAGCCACGGGTGCCGAGGTGCAGGTCTGAGAGGAACAGGCTGCGGACGCGGGTCGTCCCTTCCGTGTCGTCGGCCACGAGCATCTCCCGGCGGTCTTCGGCCGAGCCAAACCGGAAACGCGTCTCAGTTTGATGACGGTGGCATCCGTTCGATGCTGCGATGCAGCAAGCAACACAAAGGTCGTTCGCGCGATTGTTGCAGTGCACGACAATTTTTTTTCGCCATCCGGGAAGTTTTTCCAGTTTTGCTTGTGAGGCTTCGGTGTCCATAATGGATGCAAAGCGATCACCTGCCGAAAGGCGGGCGCCGGAGACGGCCAAGGGATCGCCGACCCGAGCGGCCGGCCTCGCCTCGTGGCGGGGCGGCCGGATGGATCGACTTGAATCGTGGCCCGGGGCGGGACGACGGGGAGGACAGTGTCGAAGGTCGTCGGAATTCCGGCGTGCAGGATCCGCGTCGTGCGGCTTGCGCACCGGGCACGGCCGACGCAAGGAAGACGAAGGCTATCGGAGGCGACCGGCATGGATCCATGCCGCGACCGCGAGCGGTGCAAGACCGTTCCGCCGCTCCGCAACGCCCGGCGATGCGACCGACCGACGACGCGGAAGTTCCGCGCGGGACAGCCCTCCCGCGCGCTTCCGGCCGCGCCGGTTCGGCACACCGCTCGCCAGAACGCCCACGGATCACCACACGCCCATGCGCCGCCTGCCGGCGCATCGTTCCTGACGCCGGCTTGCCGGCCAACGTATCTTGGTAATCGGAGGACACACCCATGGCTGCAACGCGGCGCCCCGGACGCAACCACCTTTTCATTCCCGGCCCGACCAACATCCCGGACCGCGTGCTGCGCGCGATGCACGTCCCCTCGGAGGACCACCGCTCGCCGGACTTCCCGGCGCTGGTGAAGCCCCTGTTCCAGGACGCCAAGATCGTGTTCGGCTCCGCGGCCGGCACGATCATCTTCTATCCGTCCTCCGGCACCGGCATCTGGGAATCGGCGCTCGCCAACACCCTCTGCCGCGGCGACAAGGTCCTGACGGCCCGCTACGGCCAGTTCAGCCACCTCTGGGTCGACATGGCCCAGCGCCTCGGGCTCGACGTGATCGTGCAGGACGAGGCCTGGGGCACCGGCGCGGACCCGGAGAAGATCGGTGAGGCCCTGCGCGCCGACACCGACCACAAGATCAAGGCCGTGATGGTCGTCCACAACGAGACGGCGACCGGCGTCACCAGCGACATCGGCGCCGTCCGCAAGGCGATCGACGCCGCCGGCCACCCGGCGCTGCTGTTCGTCGACGGCATCTCGTCGATCGGCTCGCTGCCGTTCAAGATGGACGAATGGAAGGTCGACTGCGCCATCGCCGGCTCGCAGAAGGGCTTCATGCTGCCGGCCGGCCTCGGCGTGCTCTGCGCCAGCGCCAAGGCGATCAAGATCTCCGAGGGCGGCGGCGCGGGCGGCAACGACCGTCTCGGCCACGTCTACTTCGCCTGGTCGGACCAGCTGAAGCAGAACCCCACCGGCTACTTCCCCTACACCCCGCCGCTGCCGCTGCTCTACGGCCTGCGCGAAGCTCTGACGTGCATCCGCGAAGAGGGCATCGACAACGTCTACCACCGCCACCACGTGCTCGCCGAGGCGACCCGTCAGGCCGTGGCGGCGTGGGGCCTGAAGACCTGCGCCAAGGAGCCCAAGTGGAACTCCGACACGGTGACGGCGATCCTGGCGCCCGAGGGCGTCGACGCGGCCAAGATCATCAAGCACGCGTACGACCGCTACAACCTCTCGCTGGGCGCAGGCCTCAGCCAGGTCGCGGGCAAGGTGTTCCGCATCGGCCACCTCGGCGACCTGAACGAGCTGTCGCTGCTGGGCGCGATCGCCGGCGCCGAGATGGCGATGATCGATTGCGGCGTGCACGTCACGCCGGGCTCGGGCGTCGCGGCGGCGTCGAGCTACCTGCGCGAAAACCCGCTCTCCCGCGGCTGACGACGAAGGCTATCGCGCGGGGGCGGCGACGCCCCCGCGCACACCCGGACGAGAGGGGATCATCTCGAACCGGATCGGGATCGCCGCGGCCGACGCGTCGCGGGCTTGAGACCCGATCCGGCCGTCGCATGAAAGGCGTTCCATGACGAAGAAGATCGTATTCCTCGACCGCGAGTCCCTCGACGCCACGGTCCGGCCGTTCAACTTCCCGCACGACTACAAGGAATACGATTCGACCTGGACGCCGGAGGAGATCGTCTCCCGGCTGGCCGGCGCCGAGATCGCGCTGATCAACAAGGTGCCGATGCGCGCCGACACGTTGAAGCAGCTCCCCGACCTCAAGCTCATCGCGGTCGCCGCCACCGGCACCGACGTGGTCGACAAGGCTCAGGCCAAGGCTCAGGGCATCACCGTCGTCAACATCCGCAACTACGCCTTCAACACCGTGCCCGAGCACGTCATCGCGCTGATCTTCGCCCTGCGGCGGGCGATCGTGCCGTACGCCAACTCGGTGCGCCGGGGCGATTGGAACAAGTCCACCCAGTTCTGCTACTTCGACTACCCGATCCACGACATCGCCGGCTCGACGCTCGGCATCGTCGGCTACGGCGCGCTCGGCAAGTCGATCGGCCAGCGGGCCGAGGCGCTCGGCATGAAGGTCATCGCCTACGACGTCTTCCCGCAGGAGGGCCTCGTCGACTTCGAGACGATCCTGACCCAGTCCGACGTGATCACGCTGCACGCGCCGCTCACGCCCGAGACCCGGAACATGATCGGCGCCGAGCAGCTGGCGAAGATGAAGAAGCACGCCATCCTTATCAACACCGCTCGCGGCGGCCTCGTGGACGAGGCGGCGCTCGCCGAAGCGCTCAAGGCCGGCACGATCGGCGGCGCCGGCTTCGACGTGGTGGTGCAGGAGCCGCCCAAGGACGGCAACATCCTGTGCGACCTCGACCTGCCGAACCTCATCGTCACGCCGCACGTGGCCTGGGCGAGCAAGGAGGCGATGCAGATCCTGGCCGACCAGCTCGTCGACAACGTCGAGGCCTACGTCGCCGGCACGCCGCAGAACGTGGTCTAGGCCCCGAAGCGCGTCGGAAGTCTCACCGCGGGGCCGCAAAGCTGAGCCCGGAATCTAGACACGCAGGGGTTGTTCCAACCGTCCGCATCCGCGGCTCTGGATTCTGGGCTCGCCTTCGGCGCCCCGGAATGACGTCGCGGGGGAGGGCGCCCGAACCTCGAATTCAACACCAAACGCCAGCCGCGCCGAGACGCGGACGAGAGGACGCACCATGAAGAAGCTTCTGTTCCTGTTCGACACCGATGCGATGCCGTCCGTGTTCGACACGGTCGTCGGGTACGACGGCGGCGCCGACCACATCACCGGCTACGGAGGCGTGACCCCGGAGAACGTCGGGGCGCTGGTCGACGGCACGATCTACACCCGCGGCGGCTCCGAGAAGAAGTCGACGGCGATCTTCGTCGGCGGCGGCAACATGGCGGCCGGCGAGGCCGTCCTCGCCGCGGTGAAGAAACGCTTCTTCGGCCCGTTCCGCGTCTCGACCATGCTCGATTCGAACGGCTCGAACACCACCGCCGCAGCCGGCGTCGCATTGGTGGCGAAGGCCGCAGGCTCGCTCGAAGGCAAGAAGGCCGTCGTGCTCGCCGGCACCGGCCCCGTCGGCATGCGCTCGGCCGCGCTGCTGGCCAAGGAAGGCGCCGAGGTCGTCATCGCCGCCCGGCAGTTCGACCGGGCACAGGCCGCGGCCGACGCCGTCAACAAGCGCTTCGGCGTCGCCGTGACCGCGGCCGCCACCCCCGACGAGGCCTCGCGCGCCGAGATCGTCAAGGGCAAGAACCTCGTGTTCTCGGCCGGCGCCATCGGCATCGAGCTGCTGCCCGAATCGGCCTGGAAGGACGAGGCCTCGATCGAGTTCGTCGCCGACTACAACGCCCAGCCGCCGCTCGGCTTCGGCGGCATCGACGCCATGGACAAGGGCAAGGATCGCCACGGCAAGAAGTCGTTCGGCGCGTTGGGGATCGGCGGCCTCAAGCTGAAGCTCCACCGCGCCTGCGTCGGGCAGCTCTTCGACAGCACCGAGCAGGTGCTGGACGCCGAGGAGATCTACGCCCTCGCCAAGAAGATGGCCTGAACAAAGGGAGTGGGGCGCATGGCCGAGCACGATACGATCGCCACCTTCCTCGACGGGCTGGCCAGCGCCGCCCCGACCCCCGGCGGCGGCGGTGCCGCCGCCATCTCCGGCGCCATGGGCGCAGCCCTGGTCTCGATGGTGTGCAACCTCACCATCGGCAAGAAGAAGTACGTCGAGGTCGAGGCCGAGCTGAAGGACATGCTCGCGCAGTCCGAGGCTTTGCGGGCGCAGCTCACCGGCATGATCGCCGAGGACGTCGCCGCCTTCGACGCGGTGATGGGCGCCTACGGGCTCCCGAAGGCGACCGACGAGGAGAAGGCCGCCCGGGCGGAGAAGATCCAGGCGGCGCTCAAGGTCGCCACCGACGTTCCGCTCACCTGCTGCCGCGCCTGCCGCGCGGTGATCGACCTCGCCGAGGTGGTGGCCGACAAGGGCAACCTCAACGTCATCTCGGATGCGGGCGTGGCCGTGCTCTCGGCCCATGCCGGCCTGCGCAGCGCCGCCCTCAACGTCTACGTCAACGCGAAGGGCCTCGACGACCGCGACTTCGCGGACGCGCGCCTGAAGGAACTCGAAGGGCTGCTCGGCGACGCCGGCGAACTCAACGAGAAGGTCTACGACGTGGTCAAGGCCAAGGTGAACTGAGGCGCGTCCGGGTCGGCGGCGTTCTCACGGAAGCCGTCGATCCGATGCCGCGTGGTTCGCGACCCGTCGCGGCCGCGATATGCTGCGTCGCAGCAAGCACAATCCAAGCATTCCTTCGCCGATCAAGGCGAACTCAACGAGAATGCAAAAAAATTTGATGCGGCATCGGCCTCCCCCAAAGTAAAATGAGGGCGTAGAACCGTATCGAAGAACAATACGGAAGGAGGCGCCCGATGGACGTGCACGAGTACCAGGCCAAGGAACTGCTCGCGAGCTTCGGCGTCGCGGTTCCCAAGGGTGCCGTCGCCTTCAGTGCCGACCAGGCCGTCTACGCGGCGACCGAGCTCGGCGGCTCGTTCTGGGCGGTGAAGGCGCAGATCCATGCCGGCGCCCGCGGCAAGGCCGGCGGGATCAAGCTGTGCCGGACCTACAACGAGGTTCGCGACGCCGCCCGCGAGCTTCTCGGCAAGCGCCTCGTCACCCTGCAGACCGGGCCCGAGGGCAAGCCGGTGCAACGGGTCTACGTCGAGACCGCGGACCCGTTCGAGCGCGAACTCTACCTCGGCTACGTCCTCGACCGGAAGGCCGAGCGCGTCCGCGTCATCGCTTCGCAGCGCGGCGGCATGGACATCGAGGAGATCGCGGCGAACGAGCCCGAGGCGCTGATCCAGGTGGTGGTCGAGCCGGCCGTCGGCCTGCAGCAGTTCCAGGCGCGCGAGATCGCGTTCCAGCTCGGGCTCAACATCAAGCAGGTCTCGGCCGCGGTGAAGACGATCATGAACGCCTACCGGGCGTTCCGCGATTGCGACGGCACGATGCTGGAGATCAACCCGCTCGTCGTCACCAAGGACGACCGCGTGCTGGCGCTCGACGCCAAGATGTCGTTCGACGACAACGCGATGTTCCGGCGTCGCAACATCGCCGACATGCACGACCCGTCGCAGGGCGACCCGCGCGAGGCCCAGGCCGCCGAGCACAACCTCAGCTACATCGGGCTCGAGGGCGAGATCGGCTGTATCGTCAACGGCGCGGGCTTGGCCATGGCGACGATGGACATGATCAAGCACGCGGGCGGCGAGCCGGCGAACTTTCTCGACGTCGGCGGCGGCGCCTCGCCTGAGCGCGTCGCCACCGCCTTCCGCCTCGTCCTCTCGGACAAGAACGTGAAGGCGATCCTCGTCAACATCTTCGCCGGCATCAACCGCTGCGACTGGGTCGCGGAGGGCGTGGTCCAGGCGGCCCGCGAGGTGAAGATCGAGGTGCCCCTGATCGTGCGGCTGGCCGGCACCAACGTCGAGGCCGGGCAGCGCATCCTCGCCGAGAGCGGGCTCGACCTGATCACCGCCGAGACCCTGTCGGACGCCGCGCGCAAGGCCGTCGAGGCCTGCGACGGCACCAAGCACTGACGTCCGTGAGATAAGCGAAGGAACCCGCCATGAGCATTCTCATCGACGAGACCACCCCGATCATCGTCCAGGGCATCACCGGCGACAAGGGCACCTTCCACGCCAAGGAGATGAAGGAGTACGGCGCCAACGTCGTCGGCGGCGTCACCCCCGGCAAGGGCGGCAAGACCCATCTCGGCCTGCCGGTGTTCAACACCGTGAAGGACGCGGTGGAGGCCACCGGCGCCACCACCTCGATCACCTTCGTCGCCCCGCCCTTCGCCGCGGACGCGATCATGGAGGCGGCCGACGCCGGGCTGAAGCTGGTCTGCTCGATCACCGACGGCATCCCGGCCCAGGACATGATGCGGGTGAAGCGCTACCTGATGCGCTATCCCAAGGAGCGCCGCACCATGGTGGTCGGCCCGAACTGCGCCGGCATCATCTCGCCCGGCAAGTCGATGCTCGGCATCATGCCGCCCCACATCTACTTGAAGGGCAACGTCGGCGTGATCTCGCGCTCGGGGACGCTGGGCTACGAGGCCGCCTCGCAGATGAAGGCGCACGGCATCGGCATCTCGACCTCGGTCGGCATCGGCGGCGACCCGATCAACGGATCGTCCTTCCTCGACCACCTCGCCCTGTTCGAGCAGGACCCGGAGACCGAGGCCGTGCTGATGATCGGCGAGATCGGCGGCCCGCAGGAGGCCGAGGCCGCGGCCTGGATCAAGGCGAACTTCTCCAAGCCCGTGATCGGGTTCGTCGCCGGCCTCACGGCGCCGAAGGGGCGCCGCATGGGGCATGCCGGCGCGATCATCTCCGCCACCGGCGACAGCGCCGCCGAGAAGGCCGAGATCATGCGCTCCTACGGCCTCACCGTGGCGCCGGACCCCGGCTCGTTCGGCGACACCGTGGCCGAGGTGATGCGCCGGGCGGCGTAACGCTCGACGCGCGAACCTGAAAGTGCGGGTCCCCTCACCCGTCCGGTGAGGGACCGGATGAGGGGGATGCCCTCGCCGGATGGACCTGCATCCCTCACCCCAACCCTCTCCCGGACGGGAGAGGGGGCCGCGCGGTGCCACCCCCGCCAGAACGACATCCGCCCCAGGTGGCTTGATCCGATGCCAAAGACCCTCCACGCGTCCCTCAGCCATGCCGAAGAGAACGCCTTCGCGCCGCCGGTGATCACCGGCACCTCGTCCAAAGAGGCGCTCGACATCCTGTTCCACGCGCTGCTTGACGTGGCGCGCCGGCACGAGCCCGAACTCGAGGCGGTGCTGCACGGAACCGCCGACATCTCGACCTTCACGCCCGAGATGCTGGCCCGCGCGCTCCAGGTGCAGGGCATCTGGTTCCAGCTGCTGTCGATCGCCGAGCAGAACGTCGCCATGCGCCGGCGCCGGCACGTCGAGCGCACGGAAGGCCGCTCGGCGCTCGGCGGCTCGTTCGCCAAGGTGCTGGCCGAGGCATCGGCCAGCGGCATCCCCGCGCATCAAATCCATGCACTGCTGAAGGACCTGCGCATCCGCCCGACGATCACCGCCCACCCCACCGAGGGCAAGCGCGTGACCGTGCTGGAGAAGTTCCGGCGGATCTACCTCGTGCTGCGCGAGCTCGAACTGCCGCGCTGGACCACGCGCGAGCGCAACGGCCTGATGAACGAGCTGCGCGACCAGATCGAGCTCGTCTGGATGACCGGCGAGCTGCACCTGGAGAAGGCCACCGTCGAGCGCGAGGTCTCCTGGGGCCTGCACTTCTTCGACGAGACCCTATTCGAGATGCTGCCGGAGGTGGTCTACTCGCTCGAGGAGTCGCTGGCGCAGTACTACCCGGATGAAAAGTTCGAGGTGCCGGCCTTCTTCCAGTTCGGCTCTTGGATCGGCGGCGACCGCGACGGCAACCCCTACGTCACCGCAAGCGTCACCCGCGAGACGCTGAAGTGGAACGCGCTCGCCTCGCTCAAGCGCTACCGCGACGGCGTGCTCCATCTCGGCCGTGTGCTCTCGCTCACCGAGCGCTCGATGCCCGTCCCCGAGACCTTCCGGGCCGAGCTCGCGCGGGCTTTGTCCGAGAGCGGCGACGCCAAGGCGATCGCCGGCCGGAACCCCGGCGAGGCCTATCGCCAGTACCTGTCCTGCATCCTGCGCAAGCTCGAGGCGACGATCCGGCGCAACGAGGGCGGCCGCGCGAACGGCCCGGACTACCCGAGCGCCGACGGCCTGATCAACGACCTGCGCACCCTGGAGCAGGGACTCTCGGACGCCAAGTGCACCTCGCTCGCCACCGACCTGGTGCGGCCGGTGCGGCGGATGGTGGAAATCTTCCGATTCTCCACCGTCCGGCTCGATCTGCGCGAGAACACCACCCGCACCACCAAGACCCTGCACGCGCTCTATGCCCGCCAGAACGGCGGCAAGGCGCCGCCGGACCTCGACACGCCGGAATGGAAGGCCTGGCTCGTCGCCGAGCTGGCGCGACCGCGGACCGGCGAGACCTCCTTCGAGGGCCTGCCGGACGACGCCCGCGAGACCCTGGCCACCTTCGCGCTGGTCGGCGAGATGCGCGACACCCTCGACCGCGAGGCCTTCGGCGCCTTCGTCCTGTCGATGACCCGCTCCGTCCCCGACATCCTCGGCGCGTACCTGCTGGCCAAGGAGGCCGGGCTCTACCTCGACGCGGCCGGCACCGAGATCTGCCCGCTGCCGATCGTGCCGCTGTTCGAGACCATCGAGGATCTGCGCGCGGCGCCTGCGATCATGAAGGAGCTGATCGCCGTCCCGGTGGTGCGCCGCTCCACCCGCTGGCAGGGCGGCGTGCAGGAGGTGATGATCGGCTACTCGGATTCGAACAAGGACGGCGGCTTCGTCGCCTCGAACTGGGAGCTGTACAAGGCGCAGTCCAAGCTGACGGCGCTCGGCAAGGAAGCCGGCGTGCCGATCGCCTTCTTCCACGGGCGCGGGGGCTCGGTGAGCCGCGGCGGCGTGCCGACCCAGCGCGGGATCGACGCGCAGCCGCCCGGCTCGATCAACGGCCGCTTCCGCACCACCGAGCAGGGCGAGGTGGTCTCGTTCAAGTACGCCAACCGCGGCACCGCCGCCTACCAGATGGAGCTGCTCGCCGCCTCGGTGTTCGAGCACGCGCTGCAATCCGAGCGGCAGCGGGCGAACCAGCCCCGGCACGAGTTCGACGACGCCCTCGAGGCGCTGTCGGGCGCCTCGCGCGCGGCCTACGTCAACCTTCTCCAGGCCGACGGCCTCGTCGACTACTTCCAGTCGGCGAGCCCGCTGGACGAGATCGCGCTGCTCAACATCGGGTCGCGACCGGCGCGGCGCTTCGGCGCGAAGTCGCTGAGCGACCTGCGCGCGATCCCCTGGGTGTTCGCCTGGGCGCAGAACCGTCACGTGGTCACCGGTTGGTACGGCGTCGGATCGGGCATCCGCAGCTTCCTCGACGTGCGCGGCGACCCAGGCGAGGCGCTGCTCAAGCGCCTGTTCCAGGAATGCCGGCTGTTCCGGCTGATCCTCGACGAGGTCGAGAAGACGCTGCTGATGGTCGACCTCGGCATCGCCCGCGACTACGCCGGCCTCGTCGCCGACCCCGAGATTCGCGAGCGCATCTTCGGGATGATCGAGGCCGAGTACGCGCTGACGCGCGAGATGGTGCTGCGGATCACCGGCGGCCGGGAGCTGGCCGAGCGCGCGCCGCTGTTCCGCGACAGGCTCACCGGGCGCCTGCCGACGATCAATCAGGTCGGCCGCGAGCAGGTCGAGCTGCTGCGCCGCTTCCGCGCCGAGGCCGACGAAGACAAGCGCGAGGCGGTGAAGTCCGCCCTGCTGCTCTCGATCAACTGCATCGCCGTCGGCTTCGGCGCCACCGGCTGAAAACGTTCCGCCGGGCCTGTCGCGCGGTGCGACGCGGCCCATGTTGAAACACGACGCGCGGGCCCCTTAGCTGCGCCCGCGCTCCGACGACATCCACCCCACCAGGAGAGACCCATGAGCTTCACCCTCGTCCAGCAGGCCACCCCGCGGCTCCACCGTTCCGAGCTCGCCGTGCCCGGCTCGAACCCGACCTTCATGGAGAAGTCGGCCACCTCGAACGCCGACGTGATCTTCCTCGACCTCGAGGATGCGGTCGCGCCGGACGACAAGGAGAAGGCCCGCACCAACATCATTGCAGCCCTCAACGACATCGATTGGGGCACGAAGACCATGATGATCCGCATCAACGGTCTCGACACCCACTACATGTACCGCGACGTCGTCGAGATCGTCGAAGCCTGCCCGCGCCTCGACATGATCCTGATTCCCAAGGTCGGCGTGCCGGCCGACGTCTACGCGATCGACGTGCTGGTGACGCAGATCGAGCAGGCCAAGAAGCGCGAGAAGAAGCTCGGCTTCGAGGTGCTGATCGAGACCGCGCTCGGCATGGCCAACGTCGAGGCGATCGCGACCTCCTCCAAGCGCCTCGAGGCGATGTCCTTCGGCGTGGCCGACTACGCCGCCTCCTGTCGCGCCCGCGCCCAGGTCATCGGCGGCGTGAACCCCGATTACAGCGTGCTCACCGACAAGGACGAGAGCGGCAAGCGCGAGACCCATTGGCAGGACCCGTGGCTGTTCGCCCAGCAGCGCATGCTGGTCGCCTGCCGCGCCTACGGCCTGCGCCCGATCGACGGCCCGTTCGGCGACTTCTCCGATCCCGACGGCTACACCTCCGCTGCCCGCCGCTGCGCGTCGGCCGGCTACGAGGGCAAGTGGGCGATCCACCCCTCGCAGATCGACCTTGCCAACGAGGTGTTCACCCCGTCCGAGGCCGAGGTGACCAAGGCCCGCCGCATCCTCGTGGCCATGGAAGAGGCCGCCAAGGCAGGCCGCGGCGCCGTCTCGCTGGACGGCCGCCTGATCGACATCGCCTCGATCCGCATGGCCGAGGCGCTGATCGAGAAGGCCAACGCGATGTCGGCCAAGTAAGGACCGCAGACGTCGATCAATCCGCGGCCGCTCCGGACCAACCGGGGCGGCCGTCCTCGTTTTCGGCACCGGGCGCAAACCCGGCCGTTGTCGATTGGTATCCCCGCCGACCCCGCGGGGACGACGCGCCCCGGCCTGGGGGCGCCAACAGGGAGTGAACACCATGCACGTCACCATCGAGCAGGCGGAGACCGCGATCACTGCCGCGAAGGCCAAGGCGACCGAGCTCGGCACCCAGATGTGCATCGCGGTCGTCGATTCCGGCGGAAACCTGAAGGCGTTCTACCGGATGGACGGCGCCTGGGTCGGCTCGATCGACATCGCCCAGAAGAAGGCCAAGACCTCGGTGTTCTTCGGCATGATGACCGGCCAGATCGGCGCGCTGTCGCAGCCGGGCAAGCCCCTCTACGGCATCGAGCACTCGAACGAGGGGCTGATCACCTTCCCCGGCGGCATCCCGATCGTCGACGCGGACGGCGAGATGTCGGGCGCCATCGGCGTCAGCGGCTCGACCGTCGAAGACGACCACGCGGTGGCCGAGGCCGGCGCCAGCGCGATCGGCAAGACCGCGCTTCCGGCCCACCCCTGGCGGACCTGATCCCAGCAGGCGGCGCCGCCCTTCTTAAGAAGGGTGGCGCCGTCGAAGACGATGCATTGTTTTTCGGCCGCGCGATGCCTGCATTTCGAGCTTGAAGATTTGAAAAAATCGATGGAAGCTGTCGATCAGCAGGTCCAGGCCGACGGTGAACAGTCGTCGGCCGGACGAATCGAGGCTCCTTTGCGCGAGGCTCCCTTGCGATGGTGCCTTCGCCGCGCAGGTGCCTCCGCTCGACCGTCGAGGCACGACCGATGGGACCGTTCCGTTCGACCTTCGCCTTGACCCTCCTCGTCGCCCTTGGGCTGGCGGCTTCGCCCCAGGGCGCCCGCGCCTGCGGCGACGGCGAGGCGCCGACGTCCTGTGGCGACGTCGGCGCGGAAGCGAGCGCCAAATGGATGCTGAAGCACGTGGTCGCCGCGCTCGCGGCCGACAAGCCGGCGGCGCTCGCGCATTTTACCAAGGGCGAGGCGGGCTTCCGCACCGCGGACACCTACGTGTTCTGCGTCGGGCCGGACGGGGTGATGAGCGCCCACCCCAACCCGGTCCTGCAGGGCCAGAACGTCCGCGACCTGCACGACAGCGACGGCACCTACTTCATCCGCACGATGATGGAGACGGCGGCGCCGGGACAGGTCTCAGCGATCCGCTACCTTTTTCCGAAGCCGGGCAGCACCGTCGCGCTTCCGA
The DNA here is from genome assembly GCF_008039465.1 of Methylobacterium sp. WL120. Lineage (NCBI taxonomy): Bacteria > Pseudomonadati > Pseudomonadota > Alphaproteobacteria > Hyphomicrobiales > Methylobacteriaceae > Methylobacterium > Methylobacterium sp. WL120. The sequence goes on from NZ_VRUT01000016.1 coordinate 14,300, forward strand.
AGACCACCTACTACACCCGCGCCGGCGACCAGGTCTGCGGCGTCGGAATCTACGAGTCGGATGCGGCCGCGCCGACGGACAGCCCCGGCGCTCGCGCCGCCCACCTACGCGACCGGCTGGACGGCGCGATGCCGCCGGCGCTGCGTGAGGACTGGACGGCCTTCCTCGAAGCGCTGAACGCCGAGGCCGGCGCGAAGGCGGTGGCGATGGAGAAGGCGCGCGCCGGGCTGCAGGCGGCGCAGGCCGCCCTGGCGCCGCCCACGACGACGCCGGACGACTGATCCGCGCCTCGGCAGGCGGCCCGCACACCAACGGTTAAGCCTGTCGACCTATCACCGAATTTCCCCCAAGCGTCGTGCCGGGAGAGGCGCCGTTGACCCGTGACCAAGTCGCCACCGCACTCCGGCGCCTCGCAGCCTCGCAGGTCGAGGACATCGAGCGCGCCGTCAAGGACGGCCACAAGACCATCGCCCTGAACGAGCTAGCGGACCTGAACCGCCAGCTCAAGGCCTTCGCCGCGGCGCTGAAGAAGGCGCCGATCCGCGCCTGACGCCCGGCTACCAGCGCGGACCGCCCCATTCGCGATCCGGGATGTCGGCCGGCGGACGCGGCGGATGGTCGTAGAACACCGGCCGCCGCCGTGGGCCCTCGTCGTAACCGCCGGGCTCGTCGCAGACGCGAACCCGGCGCAAAACCTCCTCGCCGTACGCGTCGATTCGGCGCTTCACGAAGCTGCGGCAGCGTTCGGGCGGCTCGAAGTCCGGCCCGGCGGTGAAGTGCGGCCCGCGCGGCGGCGGCGAGGCCCTGGCCGGCGAGCGCCAAGGCGCAGAGCCCGGCCAGACGAAAACGGAGAAGCGACACGACATGTCCTCGCGGAGTGCGTGGCCGGCGGCCATCGAAGTCCGGAGGATGATCGACCGAGTCTGAACCGTGCGCGAGCGCGTGGGTCGGCAACCGTTCAGCTTCGGCGGACGCCGCTCACAGGTCCCTCGGCACCGTTCCGCGCACTGCGCAGCGCCACTTCGCGACGTGGAGCTCGGGGTGGGCCGCCTGCCATTCGGCCAGCACGCTCTGGGCGTGCCGCAGGCAGATGAACGGGTTGGTGCCCTGGTAGGACATCGGGATCTGGTCGTCGTGGCACTGCGTCGGTTGCGACAGCAGGCAGGCGGACAGCAGGATCAACATCGGCGGGGCGTCCTCGCATCGTCCCGGCTCCGTGGCCGGGTTGCGCCGACCTTAAGGCGCCGCCGCGGCACGGCAAACGGAGATATCTCGCGGCGCACCGACGCGAATCACCGCATGTCCAGCGCGGCTCATCCGCCCATTCGGAGGCTCGCCTTCACGTATCCCAATGCGTCACCGGATCGAACGTGGGTCCCCTCTCCCGTTCGGGGAGAGGGGGCCGCGATACGTGACCTGCGATCCAGTCGCCACGGCGGAGGCGTTCGACGCGGTGTGAATGCGACATGCCCCCCCCATGAGAGGGGCCGCGCTTCAAGCCGCCGCCCAGATCTCGCCCTTGGCGATCGTCGCGAGGTCGCCGGAGTAGCGGCGGAGCGGGCCGGCGGCGATCTCGGCGTGGCGCGGGCTGAGGCGCTGGAGCGAGCGTGCCAGGAGGCGGAGGAAGACGAGGTCGTGGGTGCCGGTCTCGACGAAGGTCGGCGTCAGGCGGCCGTGGCTGCCGAGAAGGAGGGTGCCGCGGCGCATGCCGAAGCCGGGGTGGTCGCCGACGGAGCCCGCCGCGATCGTTCCGGCGATCATCCGCGAGCCGGCGTGGTCGCCGGCCCGCTCGACGAGAATCAGCCCGCGCCGCATGCGGTCGCCGAGGTGGCGGCCGGCCGTGCCCTTGACGATCAGCGTCGCGCCGTCGAGCCCGGCCTTGGCCGCGTAGACCGCGCCGCCGGCATGGTCGCCGGCATCGCCTTCGATCGTGATGGTGCCGCCGGTCGCGCCGGTGCCCGCGTAGGGTCCGGCGTCACCGGTGACGGTGAGCGTGCCGCCGGCCATGCCTTCGCCAAGGCGCTGCCCGACATCGCCGACGACGCGGATCGTACCCTGGCCGAGCGCGGCCCCGACGCGGTCGAGGCGCTCGTGGCCGCCCTCGATGGTGAGGCTGTCGCCGCCGTCGAGCGACACCTGGAAGCAGTCGCCGAGGACGAGGCCGCGCCGGGTCGTGCCGATCGGCAGGCGCTCGGCCTCGCCTTGCGACAGCGCGGCCAGGGTCGCGGGGGCGATGTCGAGGAAGTCGAGGCGCTCGGGGGGCGCCTGCCGCAGGGAGAGGACGCTCACGCTTCGGTCTCCTTCACGGCAGGATTCTTTTCAAGCAGATCGCGAAGGCGATAATGGTGCCGCCCGAGGTTGCCGCCGTAATTACCCGCGGTGATCGCCACGAGTCCGTGCTGCGCGCCGACCTCGGTCGCCGCGTGCAGCGCCGCCCGCATCGAATCGGAAACGCCCTGAGAGGTCAGCGCGTCGATGACGATCTCCAGCACCACGCCGCATTCGGCCGGCAGCGCCGAGCCGGCCCGGCCCTTCAGCGTCGGGCAGTAGGCGTCGTTGGTCGAGGCCATCATGCCCTTGGTGCGGGCGCCGACCTTCGAGCCGGAGCGGACGATGCCGCCGGGGAAGGGCAGGATCGCCCCGGGGATCGCCTTCGCGGCCTCCACGGCGACCTCGGCCACCTTCAGGGTCTCGGCGTGGTTGCGGCCGAGGAACAGCAGGTTGCCGCCGCCGACCGCGCCGTCGACCGCGCGCACCGAATCCTCGCACAGGAACTCGCCGTCCATCACCGGGATGCGCCAGTAGCGGCGCATCTTGCCGGTGTGGTCGGGCAGGCGCTTGGCGATGGCGAAACCGTCGCCAAAGTAGCGGATCGCGCCGCCGAGCTTGATCTTGGTCGGCCCCTCGACGCCGGCGAAGCATGCGGTGCCGGGGCAGGTGAGGATGCACTGCCCGACGCGCTTCAGGAGCTGCTCCTTCAGCCCGTTCGGCTCGAAGCCGAACAGCAGGATGCGCACGCCCGGGCGACCGTCCGGCGTCTCCTCGGGCGAGAGCTCGGCGTCGATCCCGGCCTCGGCGCCGCAGCCGATCACCGAGGTGGCGAAGCCCGTCATCGTGGTGGCGGCGATCATCGCCCACTTCGCGGTGTCGTTGGTGACGACGATCGCGGTGCCGGCGACGTCGAACGCCTCCGCGAAGGTGTCCTCGACGCGGATGCCGTTGAGGGTGAGGTCAGACATTCGGGTTCAGGTCCCTCACGCGAAGCCGCTCGTTCATGCCCGGCATGCCACGTCCTCGAACACCTCGGCCTCGGGGAAGGCCGCATCCGGGACAGTGAAGCTGTCGAGGCCCTGGCCGAACCGGTCCTGCAGGTAGGCGTCGGCGCGGCGCTCCATCGCCTTGTCGGACTCGACGACGAGCGAGAGCGAACGGCCGACATGCCAGTTCACGATTTCGCCGTCCTCGACGATCGCCACCCCGTCCTTGAGCACGAGCTTGGCGCTCGCGAACATCGCGGTGCGGTTCTTGTCCTCGCGGTAGACCGCGATGTCGGCGCGCGCGCCGTCGCGCAGGTGCCCGCGGTCGGCGAGGCCCAGCAGCTTGGCCGGCCCGGAGCGCGTCAGCTCGGCGATCTCGGAGAAGGAATACTCGCGCTCGATCTCGGGCAGCGAGGAGCGCTCGTGCACCACCTTGGGCAAGGTCGCGATCTCGCGGTCGCGCTCCTCCTTGTCCATCAGCAGGTGGATGATGCGCGGGTAGGCAGTGAATGGGCCGCCGTTCGGGTGGTCGGTGGTCAGGATCGTGCGCTCGGGCTCGTTCGAGAGCAGCATGATCTCCAGGCCGATCGCCCATTGCAGCGAGCTCGTGGGCCCGCGCGGCTTGTAGAGGAACGGCACCACGCCGCCGCCCTCGGCGTCGCCCGCGTTCAGCACCCACTTCTTCGGGTTGGCGCCCTTGCGGCCGCCGAACTGGCGCAGGATGTCCATCGAGACGGTGACGGTCTGGCCGAACACCACCTGCCCGATGTCGAGCGTCGCGTGCGGGTTCGCGTGCATCGCGTCGATGATGCGGCGGGCGGCTGAGCGGAAGCCGCCGGTGCCGGGGTTCGCCGGGTCCGCGGCGCCGTAGGCGTAGAACTGCGCGTGGGCGAAGTGGATGCGCCGGCCTTCCGCCGCCTCCAGCGTCTCGACGAAGCTGTCGTCGGCGCCCGGCAGGCCGAGGTTGTTGCAGTGGACGTGCAGCGGGTGCGGCACGCCGATCTCCTCGACCGCGTCGAGAAGCGAGCCCATGATCTTGCGCGTCGAGAGCCCGTAGACCGGGATCTCGTCGTCGAGGCTGAGCTTCAGCACGCCGTCCTTGAAGGCGGAGGCGCCGCCGGCGTTGATGCACTTGACGCCGAGCGCCCGGCTCTGTGCCACGTTGAGCGCCACGAGATCGCGCACCGCGTCGCGGCTCTCGCCCTCGCGCAGCAGCTGCAGCAGCTGGTCGTCGTTGCCCATCACCGCGAGCGCGCCGCGGTCGAGGAGCGGGATGTCGGCGAGCTCGAGCTGGGTCGCCAGCGCGTGGGTCGGCGGCATCGCCGGCTCGACGGCGGTGGTGTAGCCCATCTTGGCGTAGGCGGCGCCGATCCAGGCCGCCGCCCCGCCGGCATGGGCGAAGGGGTGGCCGTTCGGCGCCGTCTCGCTGACGTAGAGGTCCGGCAGCAGCAGCCGCGAGGTGATGACGTTGCCGCCGGCGATGTGCGAGTGCACCTCGACGCCGCCGGCCATCACCACGCAGCCCGTCGCGTCGACGGTGCGGTCGGGCGTCCGCTCGGAGGGGGCGACGACGCGACCGTCCTCGACCCAGACGTCGCCGACGCCGTCGCGGGCGGCCGTGGGGTCGACCACCCGGCCGCCCTGGATCCGGATCAGCATCAGGAATCCTTCCCAGCGATATGGTGTTCGATGCGCGCCAGCACGTCGGCGGCGGACGGGCCACCGCCCGCGCCGGGCCGGTAGGTCAGGGCCGCGCGGCCCTCGTTCCAGAGGACGCCGCCCGCGCTTGCGCCGGGCACGCCCACCGCGATGACGATCTCGGCGGTGCCGGGCGCGGCCTCGGGGCTGCCTTCGCCGACGATGGCGATCGAGGGCAGTGCGTCGAGCCAATCGGGGCGCGCGGCCGGAAGCGACGAGAGCCAGAGCGCGGCGTCGGCCTCGCCGGCCGAGACCTGGCGCGCGGCGTCGAAGCGCCAGGGATCGTGCTCGGGCACCTTGCGACCGAAGCCCGTGCGCGGGGCCTGACCCGTGGTCCAGGCCGAGACCTGGACGACCGCGCGGTCCTGGTCGGAATCACCGAGCGAGAGCGCGAAGCAGCGCGTGACCTCGTTCACGTCCCGCACCAGACCCTGCAACATCTCGACGCCGAGCTCGCCGAGCTCGGCCGGGTCGTACAGGACCACGCCGTACTGTGCGGCGTAGAGGGCGCGGGCGATCCCGTTGAGCGGCGACTCGTCCTTCAGGTGGCCCTTCGCGTAGGCGCGGAGCAGGGCGAGGTCGGAGGCCAGGGTCTCAGCGGAGGCGCCCCCGACAGAGAGCACCTGGCGGTCGGCTCCGGCCGCCCGGCCGCGCACCGGCTTGCCGCCGCGCAGGGCGGCAACGAGGGCGGCGGCGTCGGCCTTCGTGCCGACGACGAGCGCCACGTCGGCGCGCCCGCGCGCCTCGGCCGGGGTCGTCGTCATCGCACCGACGCGGGCGAGCGCGCCGAGGTCGGCATAGGTCCCGGCGGCCCCTTGCGTGTCGAGGGAGGCGCCGATCGTGCCGGCGAGGCGGTAGGCTGCGCGAATCGCGGCGACGTCGGCGTTCAGGCCGGCGAAGACCGGTGCGTGCGCGGCGGCGAGCAAGGCGGCGGCGGCCGCGATGGCGCCCTCCGCATCGGTCGCGTCACCCTTCACCCAGGCTGTCATGCGTCCTCACCCGAACCGTTTCTTGAGGCGTCGCAGATCGTCGCCGTAAGACCGGGGAGGACGGCGGAAAAGCCGTCGAAGCCGGAATGGCCTGCCCGAACGGGATGCGATCCCGCCCAGGCGGCACTCGGAATGCCTGCGCTGGAAGGCACGTTTGCATCGCTCGCACGCCGCAGGCAACCCTTTGCCCGCGATTTGCGGGCGCCCGGCTCCGTCAGGCGGTTGCCCGGCGGGGCGCCTCCATGGGAGAAGCCGGCTTCCGCGCGGACCATTCCTGGAGGTTCGGAGCGACGACAGGGCGAGGCGGCGTGGCGAAGGCGGCAGGCATCGCGGAAGGCATCGACATGTCGGATTCCGCCCGCAGCCCATCCTGGGCCGCCGTGTCGCGTTCCGTTCGCGTCCACGCGCCGGCGCGATTGCATTTCGGGTTCCTCGACCTGCATGGCGGCCTCGGCCGCCGCTTCGGCAGCATCGGCCTGGCGATCGACGCCCCCGCCGTGCGCCTGACCGCGACCGCGGCCGAGACGCTGAGCGTCACCGGCCCGGAGGAGGCGCGCGTGCGCGGCTACGTCCAGGCGGCGGCGAGCCATCTCGGCGTGCCGGAGGCGGTGGCGATCCGGGTGGAGGAGGCGATCCCCGCCCATGCCGGCTTCGGCTCCGGCACCCAGCTCGCGCTCAGCGTCGCCGCGGCCCTGGCGAAGCTCTCCGGCAAGCCGTTCTCGGCGGAAGACTTCTCGAACGCGCTCGATCGGGGCAACCGCTCCGGTGTCGGCCTGTCGGCCTTCACCGAGGGCGGCCTCATCGTCGACGGCGGACGCGACGCCACCGGTGCGCCACCACCGGTGATCGCGCGGCTCTCCTATCCGGAGGCGTGGCGCGTGGTGCTGATCCTGGACGAGAGCGCCACCGGGATCCACGGCTCGCGCGAGCAGCGCGCCTTCGCCGAGCTGCCGCGCTTCCCCGAGCGCCAGGCCGCGGAAATCTGCCGGATCGTGCTGATGCAGGTGATGCCGGCCGCGGTGCTCGCCGAGCCCCAGGGCTTCGGCGCCGGCATCACCCAGATCCAGCGGCTGATCGGCGACCACTTCGCTCCACACCAGGGCGGCCGCTACGCGAGCCCCGCCGTCGCCGAGGCGCTGCGGACGATCGCGGACCAGGGCGTGGCCGGCTACGGCCAGAGTTCCTGGGGCCCGACCGGCTTCGCGCTGATGCCCTCGGAGGCCGAGGCGAACGCCCTCGTCGCCGGGCTGGCGCGGCCGGGCCCGCTGCGCTTCCTGATCGCGCGCGGCCGGAACGTGGGCGCCGAGATCGCGGACGCATGATGCGTCACGGCTGACCCGTTACGCTTGACCACGAGCCGCGATTGCGACTCACAACGACGTCGAACGACGCTCCTCGCACCAGACAGGGAAACGCCATGGCCCGCTCGATCCTGCACATGCTGACGCCGCTCAAGCACATGAGCCCGTTCGACGTGAACATGGCCGTGGATGCCGGGTTCGAGACCATCGTCACCTACACCGACGTGACGCTGCCCGACGTGGTCTCGCTGACCCAGGACTCGATCTTCTCGCGCGCGCCCGGCGACGGCGCCCGCACCGGCATCTTCATCGGCGGCAAGAACGCCGAAGACGCCCTCGATATGATGGACCGGGCCAAGAAGGCCTTCGTGCCGCCCTTCGCCAACCACCTGTTCGCCGACCCGGCCGGATCCTTCACCACCGGTGCGGCGATGGTGGCGCAGGTCTCGCGGGCGCTGCGCGAAAAATTCGGCACCGGCCTGAAGGACAAGCGCATCGTCATCTTCGGCGGCGCCGGCGTCGTGGCCTACGTCGCCGCGGTGATCGGCGCGCTCGAAGGCGCGAAGACGGTGATCGTCGGGCACGACGGCGAGGAGCGCGTCTCGAAGATCGCCTTCACCATGAAGTGGCGCTTCGGCATCGAGGTCGGCGCCGTCGACGGCACCACCCCGGACGACCGCCGCAGGGCGATCGCCGACGCCGACGTGATCCTGTCGGCCGGCCCCGCCGGCATCCCGATCCTCTCGGCCGAAGACCTGAGCTTCGCGCCGAACCTGCTCGTCGCCTCCGACGTCAACGCCGTGCCCCCGGCCGGGATCGCCGGGATCGACGTCAACGCGGTGGACGTGGCGCTACCGGTCGGCAAGGGCGTCGGCATCGGCGCGCTCGCGGTCGGCAACGTGAAGTACCAGACGCAGAAGCAGCTGTTCGGGCGGATGCTCGCCTCGGAGACGCCGCTCTGCCTCGATTTCCGCGACGCCTACACCCTGGCGGTCGAGGTCGCCGGCTGACCTCGGCATGGCCGGCGACGCGGTCCTGATCGCGGCGCAATCCGGCCGCGCGCTGGCCGAGGCCGCGCGCCGCGCCGGGCTCCGTCCCTTCGTCGCCGACCTGTTCGCCGATTCGGACACGCTGGAGCTGGCCGAAGCACATCGCCCGCTGGAGGGCCGATTCGGCACCGGTCGGCTCGGGGCGGCGGTGCTCGCGCGCCTCGACGAGCTGTCGGCGTCGGCCGGAGGTAGGCCGATCGGCGTGATCCTGGGAAGCGGGTTCGAGGCGGCGCCGGCTCTGATCGACGCGATCGGCGCGCGTCATCGCCTGCTCGGCGCGAGCGCCGCCGCCGTCTCGGCCCTGAAGGACCCGCTGCGCTTCGCGGCCCTCTGCCGAAGTCTCGACATCCCCCATCCGGCCGTGACGCTGGCGCGGCTCGACGAACCGAAGGCGTGGCTGCTCAAGCGCGCCGGCGGTTCGGGCGGGGGCCACATCCGGCCCGCGACCCGCGGGCCGGCCCCGCCGGGCGCGTATTTCCAGGCGCGGGTGCCGGGGCGGGCCTTCGCCCTGAATTTTCTCGCCGACGCGTCCGAGGTCCACGTGCTCGCGCTCACCGAACAATGGAGCGTAGCCTCGCCCCTGCGCCCCCACCGCTACGCCGGCGCGCTGGCGCCGGGGCGGAACGAGGCGTCGCCGCTCGCCCCTGCGATCGTCTCGGCGATCGTGGAGGCGGCCGGGCGCCTCGTCCGCGCGACCGGTCTGCGCGGCCTCGCCAGCGCTGACGTCCTGTCCGACGGCACGAGCTGGCGGCTGACGGAGATCAACCCGCGCCCGGGCGCCACCCTGGACGTCCTCGACCGCCGCGGCGTGCCGCTGCTTGCCGCCCACGTCGCGGCCTGCCTCGGAGCGGCGCCCGCCCTCGGACCCACCCCGGAGGATGCGGCGGCGTCCCAGATCTGTTACGCGGCGCGGGATCACGCCGTCATCCCGGCGGTCGCCTGGCCGGACCACGTGCGGGACCGGCCCCGCGCCGGGACACGCGTGACGCGGGACGCACCGCTCTGCACCGTCCTGGCGGGGGGGCCGGACGGGCCGGCGGCACGACAAGAATTGAGGACCCGGATCGCCAGCTTGCGCGACCGGCTGTCCGAGGAGGAAACACATGAGCACCAAACAGCCGAGCCTGAACGCCCTCGCGACGCCCCTGGTGGAGCGCTTCGTCGCTGACGCCGACGTGCTGCGCCTGTCGGTCACGCAAGAGCCCGGCGGCGCGCGCATGGTCGACGCCGGCGCCTCGGCCCGCGGCTCGATCGAGGCCGGCCGCCGTATCGCCGAGATCTGCCTCGGCGGCCTCGGCACCGTCTCGATCAGCCCGTCGGGCCCGATCCCGTCCTGGCCGTACTCGGTGGTGGTGCATGCGACCGACCCGGTGCTGGCCTGCCTCGGCAGCCAGTATGCCGGCTGGTCGCTGGCCGACGAGGACGGCGATTCCGGCTTCTTCGCCCTGGGCTCCGGCCCGGGCCGCGCCGTCGCCGTGGTCGAGGACCTCTACAAGGAGCTCGGCTATCGCGACACCGCCGCGAAGACGGCCCTGGTGCTCGAAGCCGCCGGCGGCCCGCCCGCGAGCGTCGTCGCAAAAGTCGCCGAGGCCTGCTCCCTGCGGCCGGAGGACCTGACCTTCATCTTCGCGCCGACCCAGAGCCTCGCCGGCGCGACCCAGGTCGTCGCCCGCGTCCTCGAGGTCGCCCTGCACAAGGCGCACACGGTCGGGTTCGACCTGCACCGGATCGTCGACGGCATCGGCTCGGCCCCGCTCTCGCCGCAGCACCCGGACTTCATCAAGGCGATGGGCCGCACCAACGACGCGATCATCTACGGCGGCCGCGTCCAGCTCTACGTCGACGCCGACGACGCGGAGGCCAAGCAGCTCGCCGAGCAGCTGCCCTCGACCACGTCGAGCGACCACGGCGCGCCCTTCGCCGAGATCTTCTCGCGGGTGAACGGCGACTTCTACAAGATCGACGGCGCGCTGTTCTCGCCGGCCGAGGCGATCGTCACCTCGATCCGCACCGGCGCCACCTTCCGCGGCGGCAAGCTGATGCCGGAGCTGGTCGAGGCGTCGTTCGCGTAGCATCGGACGAGGCCGGCTTTCTCGAAACGGTGGCCCTTGCCTACGGCTCTCCCTGGGTTTCCCCGCCACCGTCATTCCGGGGCGCCGCAGGCGAGCCCGGAATCCAGATCCGCCGAGGCGGCAAGCTCGGGCGCCGTCGGCGGCTCTGGATCCCGGGCTCCGCTTCGCGGCCCCGGGATGACGGCGTGGAGCAAGAGGGCGCTGCGGGTCGGCGGAGCCGGCGGCTTGGACCATCGTTAGGGTGAACGACAGCATGCGCATCGCGCTCGCGGCCGACAACGGCAATTGGCACAAGGCCCGGCTCCTGGCGGCGCTTCGCGCGCAGGGGGTCGAGCCGGTGCTGTTCTCGCTCGCCGACGTGGCGATCGTCACCGGCGGCGGCGAGCCGCTGCGGGTGCCGGGCTTCCCGGAGACGCTGCCCGACGGCGTGTTGCTGCGGACGATCGCCGGCGGCACCTTCGAGGCCACGACGATGCGCCTCGGCGTGCTGCATGCGCTCGTCGCGTCCGGCGTCACCGTCTGGAACGGCCCCGTCGCGATCGAGCGCTCCGTCGACAAGGCGGCGACCAGCCTGATGATCGCCCGCGCCGGCCTGCCGACGCCCGACACCTTCGTGGTCTCCAAGCGTGCCGCCGCCGCCGAAGTGGTCGCGCGCGAGGCCGGTCCCGGCCGTCCACTGGTGCTGAAGCCGCTGTTCGGCTCGCAAGGGGAGGGCTTGCAGCTCATCGAGCGGCCCGACGACCTGCCGCCGGAGGATGCGGTCTCGCGGGTCTACTACCTCCAGCGCTACGTCCCCCGCAGCGACGGGCTGTGGCGCGACTACCGGGTCTTCGTGTGCGAAGGCCGCGCCATCGCCGGGATGATCCGCGAGGGCGACGGCTGGATCACCAACGTCCACCTCGGGGGCCGGCCCCTGTCCTGGGCGATGCCGCCGCGCGCCGCCGAGCTCGCCGAGGCCGCCGCCGCCGCGGTGGGCGTCGACTACACCGGCATCGACCTGGTGGAGGACGGGGAGGGCGGCTTCCTCGTGCTCGAGGTGAACTCGATGCCGGCGTGGTCGGGCCTGCAGAAGGTCTGCGAGGTCGACATCGCCGGCGCCGTCGTGCGCGGCTTCCTCGCCGCCGTCCGCGCCGCGCACCGGCCGCGCCTCGTGGTCGCCTGATGCGCCTCGCGCCGGCGACGATCGCGGCCCTGTACCAGGCGGCGTGCCTGGCCGAGCTCGACGCCCTGAAGCCCGGCAACGTCCACGCCTACGCGGCCGGGCACCGGATGGCGGTGTCGGACTTCGTCGCCAGCGCCGCCGCCTCGGCACCGGCACTCGCGGGTGCCGGGACCGGCGTCGGCGCACGGGTCCGCGATGCGGTTGCGGCGACGTTTGCCGCGGTCGGCCAGAACACGAACCTCGGCATCCTCCTGCTCTGCGCGCCGCTTGCGGTGGCCGCCGAGCGCGCGAGCACCGTGGCCGCGGTGCTGGCCGGGCTCGAACCGGCAGATGCGCAGGGCGTCTTCGAGGCGATCCGCCTCGCCAACCCCGGCGGGCTAGGCCAGGCCGCCCGGCACGACGTGGCCGCGCCGGCCCCGGATTCGTTGCGCGCGGCGATGGAAGAGGCGGCGCCGCGCGACCGCATCGCCCGCGCCTACGTCGACGGATTCGGCGACCTGTTCGCGGTCGGGCTTCCGGCGCTGGCGGGCGCACGCGGGCAGGGGCTCGATCCGGCCTGGTGCACCACCGCCGTGCATCTGGCCTACCTGCAGGCCTTTCCCGACAGCCACGTAGCGCGCAAGCACGGGGCGGAGCGGGCTGAATCCGTTCGCGCGCAGGCCGTGGCGGCCTTGGGTGGGCTCGATCTGCGCACCCGTCCGGTCGCGCCGCTGCTCGCCCTCGACGCGGCCTGGAAGGCAGCCGGAATCAATCCCGGCACCAGCGCGGATTTCACGGTGGCGACGCTCTTCGCCGACGCGCTGGCATCCGCCGGCGCCCGGTTGGCGGACGCGGCGCGCGTCGCCTGAAAAAGTTCCCCGCGTCAAGCGCCGGGCCGCACTTTTAATATCGATTCCAGCGCGTTGCCATGGGTTGTGACGGGCCGGACCGCGCTGTAGGGTCCGCGCCGCTATCCGGGCTAACCGGCCCGGCTTTTCCAAGGCCGGGCGTCGCGAACAAGGATGGCTTCCGGCCGCGCCCGACTCGACGGGCCGCGGTCCTCGAGTTTGGAATCCAGGGAGAAAACCCGAATGGCAAAGATCACCAAGGTCCAGGTCGGCGAAGCCCTCGTCGGCGACGGCAACGAGGTCGCCCACATCGACCTGATCATCGGACCGCGCGGTTCGCCGGCCGAGACGGCCTTCTGCAACGGCCTCGTGAACAACAAGCACGGCTTCACCAGCCTGCTCGCGGTCATCGCGCCGAACCTGCCGTGCAAGCCCAACACCCTGATGTTCAACAAGGTGACCATCAACGACGCCCGCCAGGCCGTCCAGATGTTCGGCCCCGCGCAGCATGGCGTCGCCATGGCCGTGCAGGACGCCGTCGCCGAGGGCATCATCCCCGCCGACGAGGCCGACGACCTGTTCATCCTGGTCGGCGTGTTCATCCACTGGGAGGCGGCCGACGACGCCAAGATCCAGAAGTACAACTACGAGGCCACCAAGCTGTCGATCCAGCGCGCCGTCTCCGGCGAGCCGAAGGCCGCCACGGTTACCGAACAGCGCAAGTCCGCGACCCACCCCTTCGCCGCGAACGCTTAGATCGGGGACAGTCCTGGGCAGAGCGCGCCTCCGCCCGCACCGCGGGGCCTGCTCCAGCGACTGGCCTCTATCTTCCTCGGACGATAGAAACACGAAGGCGGGACGGCGAAAGCCGCCCCGCCTTCTTTCGTCTGTCGCGTTCCCTTGCGATGGGCCTGCCGCGGGCGATCCCGACCCGGGCACGCCGATCCCAACGATCCCGAAGCGAGGCCCGGCATGAGCGAGACGAACAACACCTTCAAGAAGGCGCCCAAGCGCAAGGCCGAGAAGGCGCGCACGGTCTCGGTCTCCCCGGAGATGCGGCAGGCCTATGCCGACCTGATCACCGAGAAGGCGACCAAGCAGGAAAGCTACGGGCGCCACCTGCCGGGGACCGAGACGAAGCGGTAGCGCCGTCGGCAGGCTATCGCTTGCGCACGAACTCGGTGCGCAGGACGAGCCCCTTGATCGCGTCGTGGCGGCAGTCGATCTCTTCGGGATCGTCCGTCAGCCGGATCGAGCGGATCACCGTTCCCTGCTTCAGGGTCTGGTTGGCGCCCTTGACCTTCAGGTCCTTGATCAGTGTGACCGAGTCGCCATCAGTCAGCAGGTTGCCGGAGGCGTCGCGCACCTCCGCCCACGCGGAGGTCGCGGCAGCCGCGCCCGGCGGCAACCACTCGCCGGTAGCCTCGTCGTACACGTAAGACTCGTCGTCGCCAGCCACGTCCATTCCCTCCCGCCCAAGCTCGGCCCTTCTCGATGCCAGACCGGGCGGAGACAAGAGGTGCGGGACGCTGTTCGGCCATGCGGCCGCCCGGGGAGCGGGCTGGCCGCCCGGCCGCCAAGGGATCAGAGAGCGGGCCGGCCGCTTGGCCGGCCCGCGTGGGGGCTCAGCGCTTGAGCGGTCCCGCCTCGATCACGTCCTCGACCGTGCGCAGGCCGGCGCGCGGAGCGTTGACGAGGCAGGCCATGTTGCCGGGAGCGTGCTGGTTCTTCCACATCTTGGTGTGGGCCTGGGGGATCTTATCCCAGGGGAAGACCTCGCTCATGCACGGATCGATGCGCTGGTCGAGGACGAACTGGTTCGCGGCCGACGCCTGCTTGAGGTGGGCGAAGTGCGAACCCTGGATCCGCTTCTGGCGCATCCAGACGTAGCGGGCGTCGAAGGTGATGTTGAAGCCGGTGGTGCCGGCGCAGAACACGATCATGCCGCCGCGCTTGGCGACCAGCGTCGAGACCGGGAAGGTCGACTCGCCCGGGTGCTCGAACACGATGTCGACGTCGTTGCCCTTGCCGGTGATATCCCAGATCGCCTTGCCGAACTTGCGGGCTTCCTTGAGCCAGGTGTTGTACTCAGGCGAGTTGACCTTCGGCAGCTGGCCCCAACAATCGAACTCCTTGCGATTGATCACGCCCTTGGCGCCAAGGCTCATGACGTAGTCGCGCTTGGTGTCGTCGGAGATCACCGCGATGGCGTTGGCGCCGGACGCCGCGCAAAGCTGCACCGCGAACACGCCGAGGCCGCCGGACGCGCCCCAGACGAGGACGTTCTGGCCCGGGCGCACGGTGTGCGGCGCGTGGCCGAACAGCATGCGGTAGGCGGTGGCGAGCGTCAGCGTGTAGCAGGCCGCCTCCTCCCAGGTGAGGTGCTTCGGGCGGACCATGAGCTGGCGCGACTGCACCCGGCAGTACTGGGCGAAGGAGCCGTCACCGGTCTCGTAACCCCAGATGCGCTGCGAGGGCGAGAACATCGGGTCGCCGCCGTTGCACTCCTCGTCGTCGCCGTCGTCGCGGTTGCAGTGGACGATGACCTCGTCGCCGACCTTCCAGCGCTTCACCTTGGCGCCGACCTTCCAAACGATGCCGGAGGCGTCCGAGCCCGCGATGTGGTACTCGCCCTTGTGCACGTCGAAGGGCGAGATCGGCTCGCCGAGGCCGGCCCAGACGCCGTTGTAGTTCACGCCGGCGGCCATGACGTAGACCAGCACCTCGTCGTCGCCGATGTCCCAGACCGGCAGGATTTCGAGCTGGTGCGACTGCTCCGGCGGCCCGTGCCGCTCGCGGCGGATCGCCCAGGCGTACATCTTGGCGGGCACGTGGCCCAGCGGCGGGATCTCGCCCATCTCGTAGAGGTCCTTGACCTCGCCCGTCCCGGCACCGGCCGGTTGCAATGCCGCGCTGGCAGCCATCGTCGCTCTCCTGATCGTTTCGTGTCCACGCGCGGTTCTGACGACGCCGCGGTTCCGGCTTAGCGCTATAACGACGAAGCAGAGGGCGTCCAAGGGTCTGCAAGTCGTCCAAAAGGCCAGGAACCCGGCGACCGACAAGAAAAATGGAGCCGGCTTAGGCCGAGGCGCGCTGGATACAAAATTAACTTGGTGGCCGACCAAAAACTATTCGCGGACCGTGCACTTCGTCTGAACGCTCGAGACCTCGGTGAAAGAAGTCGGCTTGCACCTGGTACCTGTAGCCAATCACCGATCCCTGGACAGGCCGCCCCCTGCCAGCAGCGCGCACCGATTCTAATGGTGGAAATCTGAGGCTTGGTACCCATCCTTGAACGTCCGAGAAGGGTGGAAAGCGGCTCTTGGACTCTCGGCCAGAACCGGACGTTCCACCGCCAACCTTTAGCAGCCATCGAGCGCCATGGACCCGTTGTAGCTTTTGATCGCCGTAGCGATAGGATGGACCTAATCTCGCGACCTGAGGAGGTGGTTACCTATGAAGGATCTCACGAGTAAGCTCGGCTGGGCGAAGGCGCGTCCGCTAGGCGTGCTGATCCCTATTCTGATCGTATTTACCGCCTTGACGGTGCTGTTGATCGGCTATCCCTTCAACCTTTCATCGAGCGCTGCGCAAGCTATCAGCGGAGGCTGTGTCTGGTCGATTATCGTGTTGATCATAGTCCATCGAGCTGGAGACAAGTTCCTACGCCTAGAAGATTACGCTGATCTCCAGCATATGAGCACATTTATGCTCTTAAACGCCGGAGCATCTTGCGTCGTTGTGCTTACAGATGGGATGCAACTTCGGGCTTGGTTTGGCCTGATGGTACTGTCTACGCTGCCGTGTCTCGCTCTCACGACGATCACGCGTCGCGCACTGTTCTCGCAGGAGGAGTGGACGGCCGTTGCTCGCAAGAGCCGCTAACCACGCGACCCAGTCGTAGGTCCTCGTCCACCAAGCTGCCTCGGAGCAGACCTTCTGACCTTCTGCAAAGGGTCGATAGCGGCCCCAGGGCGTGGGTACCATCCGTAAGATTTCGACCACTAGCACGTGCCTGTCCTCAAATTTCCTTAGCGGCCGCCCTCAGTATTTTGCGCATCCAGCGCGCCACGGGAACGAAAGCCGACGCCCGGCATGTGATGACGGCTCGCGGCCGCTTCGCTACGGTGCGCCGCAAGGGGCGGGGCGAGCGGGCCGCGCGACGAACAAATCAGCGGAGACGGGTGACATGAGCGCGAGCGCGAGCGTCGACGAGGTGAAGCGCGACAAGCCTCAGCGCGACAAGCCCTGGATCATCCGCACCTATGCGGGCCATTCGAACGCCAAGGAGTCGAACGCGCTCTACCGCGGCAACCTGGCCAAGGGGCAGACCGGCCTGTCGGTGGCCTTCGACCTGCCGACCCAGACCGGCTACGACCCCGACCACGAGCTCGCCCGCGGCGAGGTCGGCAAGGTCGGCGTCTCGATCGCGCATCTCGGCGACATGCGGACCCTGTTCGACCAGATCCCGCTGCAGCAGATGAACACCTCGATGACGATCAACGCCACGGCGCCGTGGCTGTTGTCGCTCTACCTCGCGGTGGCCGAGGAGCAGGGCGCGCCGTTCTCGGGGCTGCAGGGCACCACGCAGAACGACATCATCAAGGAATACCTCTCGCGCGGCACCTACGTGTTCCCGCCCGCGCCGAGCCTGCGGCTGACCAAGGACGTGATCCTGTTCACGACCAAGGAAGTGCCGAAGTGGAACCCGATGAACGTCTGCTCCTACCACCTGCAGGAGGCCGGGGCGACGCCGGTGCAGGAGCTGTCCTACGCGCTCGCCATCGCCATCGCGGTGCTGGACACAGTGCGGGACGACCCCGATTTCGATCCCGAGAGCTTCCCCGAGGTGTTCGGCCGGATCTCGTTCTTCGTGAACGCTGGCCTGCGCTTCGTCACCGAGATCTGCAAGATGCGGGCGTTCTCGGAACTCTGGGACGAGATCGCCCAGGAGCGCTACGGCATCGACGACCCGAAGAAGCGCATCTTCCGCTACGGCGTGCAGGTCAACAGTCTCGGACTTACGGAACAGCAGCCTGAGAACAACGTCCACCGCATCCTGATCGAGATGCTGGCGGTGACGCTGTCGAAGCGGGCCCGCGCCCGCGCCGTGCAGCTTCCGGCCTGGAACGAGGCGCTCGGCCTGCCGCGCCCGTGGGACCAGCAATGGTCGATGCGGATGCAGCAGATCCTCGCCTTCGAGACGGACCTCCTCGAATACGACGACATCTTCGACGGCTCGAAGGTGATCGACGCCAAGGTCGAGGCCCTAAAGGTCGAGACCCGAGCCGAGCTGGAGCGCATCGGCGGCATCGGCGGCGCGGTCGCGGCGGTCGAGACCGGTGCGCTCAAGCGCTCGCTCGTCGAATCCAACGCTCGCCGCATCTCGGCGATCGAGGCCGGCGACCAGATCGTCGTCGGCGTCAACAAGTGGCAGCAGGGCGAGCCTTCGCCGCTGACCGCGGGCGAGGGCGCGATCTTCACCGTGTCCGAGACCGTCGAGATGGAGGCCGAGGCCCGCATCCGCGAATGGCGCACCAAGCGCGACGACGCCGCCGTCGGCAAGGCGCTCGAGGAGCTGGAAGCCGCCGCGCGCTCGGGCGCCAACATCATGCCGGTCTCGATCGCCGCCGCGAAGGCCGGCGTCACCACCGGCGAATGGGGGCAGCGTCTGCGCGAAGTGTTCGGCGAGTACCGCGCGCCGACCGGCGTCACCCTGCAGACCGTCTCGTCCGGCGCGGCGGAGGAGGCGAAGCTCCTGATCGCCGACCTCGGCGAGCGCCTCGGCGAGCAGCCGCGCCTCGTCGTCGGCAAGCCCGGCCTCGACGGCCACTCGAACGGCGCCGAGCAGATCGCGCTCCGGGCCCGCGACGTCGGCTTCGACGTGACCTACGACGGCATCCGCCAGACCCCGGCCGAAATCGTCGCGAAGGCGAAGGAGACCGCCGCCCACGTGGTCGGGCTCTCGATCCTTTCGGGCAGCCACGTGCCCCTGGTGCGCGACGTGAAGGCGAAGATGCGCGAGGCCGGCCTCGACCACATCCCCCTCGTCGTCGGCGGCATCATCTCGCCCGACGACGAACTCGTGCTCAAGAACATGGGCGTCTCGGCGGTCTACACCCCGAAGGACTACGTCATCGACACGATCATGATCGGCCTCTGCAAGGTGGTCGAGCGCTCGATCGACAAGACCAACCGCACCGCCGGCGCCGCCAAGGACGAGGCCGCGCAGGTCTATTGAGGCGGCGACGCCGCCGGGGCGAGGCCATGCGCGCCCGGCGGCTTCACCCGTCGGGCCGGCCGGCGTAGAGCGGCGTCATGCTCGCTCCCCTCATCGCAGTTCCTATGGCGGCGGCCCTCAGCGCCGGCCTGATCGTCCGGCTGCGACCGCTGCTGGTGCGCTACGCGTTGGCCCGGCCCAACGCCCGTTCCAGCCACACCGAGCCGACGCCCCAGGGCGGGGGGATCGCCGTCGTCGCGGCGACGCTGGCCGTCACCGGGTTGCTAATCGCCGCGCCGGAAGCGAGCTGGGACGTGCTGGTGCTGGGGTTCGGCGCCGTGGTGCTGGCGCTCGTCGGCGCCGTCGACGACATCCAGCCGCTGCCGGCTTGGGCGCGGCTGATGCTGCAGGCCGTCGTGGTCGGCGGGGTGGTGGCCGGCGTCGACGGGCGGCTGGTTCCGGCCCTGCCGCCGTCGGTGGAGCGCACGCTGGCGGTGCTCGCCGGCATCTGGTTCGTGAACCTCGTCAACTTCATGGACGGGCTCGACTGGATGAGCGTGGCCGAGACGGTGCCCGTCGCCGCCGCCCTGGCCCTGTTCGGCGGGTTCGGCGCCTTGCCGCCGGCCGCGATCCTGGTCGCCGCCGCCCTGCTCGGAGCGATGCTCGGCTTCGCGCCGTTCAACCGCCCCGTGGCAAAACTCTTCCTCGGCGACGTCGGCTCGCTGCCGCTCGGGTTGATCCTCGCCTGGCTGCTGTACCGGCTCGCCCTGGAAGGCGGGCTCGCCGCGGCGATCCTGCTGCCGCTTTACTATCTCGCCGACGCCACCCTGACGCTGATCCGGCGCGCGGCCCGGCGGGAGCCGGTGTGGCAGGCCCATCGCAGCCACTTCTACCAGCGGGCCACCACGAACGGCCTCACGGTCGGCGGCGTGGTCGGGCGGGTGTTCGCGCTCAACCTCGCCCTCGCCGCCCTCGCGGCCGCGACCTTGCTTTGGCCGTCGCCGGTCGTCACGCTCGGTGCGCTGGCGGCGGGATGTGGCCTGGTCGCGGCCCTGCTGATCCGCTTCTCGCGGGCGCCGACGGCAGACGGAACGAGGGTGCCTTGAGCCAACTGATCGCGCTGACTGGGGCGACCGGCTTCATCGGCCGCCATGTCCTGCGGGACCTGACCGCGCGGGGCTACCGCGTACGCCTGCTCCTGCGCCGCCCGGTCGACGCGATGCCGGAGGGCGCTTCGAGCGCCGTCGTCGGCGACCTGACCCGGCCGATGAACATGGCGGCGGCCCTGGCCGGCGTCGACGCGGTGGTCCATTCGGCCGGGCTCGCGCACGCCATGTCGGGCGCGCCGGAGGACGATTACCGCACGCTGAACACCGAGGCGACGCAGCGCCTGGCCGACGCCGCCGCCCGCGCGCGGGTGCGCCGCTTCGTGTTCCTGTCCTCGATCCGCGCGCAAACCGGCCCGACCGCGCCCGGCATCGTGACGGAGGCCGACGACCCGGCCCCGACCGACGCCTACGGCCGGTCCAAGCTCGACGCCGAGCGGGCGCTCGCCGCCATCGGCATCGATTGGGTCGCGCTGCGGCCCGTCCTCGTCTACGGCGCGGGGGTGAAGGGCAACATGGCCGCCTTGGTGCGGCTCGCGCGCTCGCCGTATCCGCTGCCGCTCGCATCGCTCGCCGGGCGCCGATCGCTGGTCTCGGTCGAGAGCCTGTCGGGCGCGATCGACGCGGTGCTGCGAACGGACACGTCGCCGAACCGGCCGCTGGTCGTCGCCGACCCGGATGCCCAGACGTTGCCCGAGATGCTGACGGCCCTGCGCGCCGGACTCGGCCGGAGGCCCGGCCTCGTTCCGCTGCCCTCCGCCGCGATCGGGCTCGCCTGCCGGCTCACCGGGCGCGAGGCCCTGTTCTCGCGGATGGCCGAGAACCTCGTCGCGCGCAGCGTCGGGTTGTCCGCGCTGGGCTGGGCGCCGGCCGGCACGACCCGCGACGGCCTCGCCCGGCTCGCGCGGGGACACGCGTCCGCAAATCAGTAGTCCCGGCAGAATGCGGGCGCGGTGCCGTCGTCGAACAGGCGGCAGCTGCGGACGATCTCGGATTCGATCAGCGCGCAAGCGTTGGACGCGTTGCAGGGCGGGTGCGTTGCCGGCGAGACGGCGAGGCAGCGTTCGACGAGGCGGGCGGAGTCGCGTTCGCCGACGCTGGCGCGGCAGCTCTCGGCCCGGGCGGCGACGGACCCGAAGGTCACCACCGAGACGGCGACGACGAATGCACCGGCGCGGGACGACATCATCGATCAGGCCTCGGCCAAAAGAAAACCCCGGCCTCGCGGCCGGGGTCTTTGTTACGATGCCGAGGCGCCGATGTCAGCGCCGGACGTCGATCACGTCGCCCGAGCGGCTGTCCACCACCACGGTGATGTCGTCGCCGCGCCGGTCCGAACCGCGGACGATGATGCGCGGACCGCGACGATCGACGTTGTCGACGTCGGTGAGACCCTGGCGGCGCGCGATGCGGATCGCCTCGCCGCGGCTGAGGTCGACGTCGTCGCGCGGGCCGCGCTCGCGATAGCCGGGGTCGACGCGGACGCCGCCGGGTCCGATCTGGATGCCCTGAGCCGAGGCGGGGGCGGCGAGCCCGGCGACTCCCAGTCCGGCAACCATCATCAGGCCAGCGAGTACCGTCTTCGTCCGCATTGCTTCGTCCTTCTCTCGGCACGCTCCCTGTTCGGAAACTGCGCTCGGTTCGGTCGTCGCCTCAATCTGCGTGGCGAGGAATAGTTCCCGACCGGGACGTTCGCGAATCAACAGGGCTCGGCATGGACTGTTCCGGTCGCGCGCTGGTCCGGGCTCGCCGGGGCGGCTTCGACCGGCTTGT
The DNA here is from genome assembly GCF_008039465.1 of Methylobacterium sp. WL120. Taxonomy (NCBI): domain Bacteria; kingdom Pseudomonadati; phylum Pseudomonadota; class Alphaproteobacteria; order Hyphomicrobiales; family Methylobacteriaceae; genus Methylobacterium; species Methylobacterium sp. WL120. The sequence continues at coordinate 35,754 of NZ_VRUT01000016.1, forward strand.
CGAAGCGCTCGCGGAAATGCGGGATCGCCGCCTCGAACACCGCCTCGGCGGCGGCCCGGTCGCCGCGCGCCACCGCCTCGCGCAGGGATGCCGTCCAGGCGTCGAGGCGGGCGCGGTCGGCGAAGACGGGCTTGGCCGCCATCACCCCGTCGATCCCGTCGAGGCTGACGCGGGGCTCCTCGCGGGCGAACAGGATCTCGTTCAGGCGTTCCCCGGGCCGGGCGCCGGAGAACACCAGCTCGATCTCCGCGCCGGGCTCGAAGCCGGCCAACCGGATCATGCGCTCGGCGAGCTCGGCGATCTTCACCGGCTGGCCCATCTTGAGGACGTAGACCGCCGCGCGCTGGTCGGCCGCGCCGGGCACGAGGCTGCGCGCCTCGCCGTCGGCATGCGAGGCTGCGGTGAGGACGAGGTCGGCGGCTTCCCGCACGGTCATGAAGTAGCGGACCATGTCGGGATGGGTGACGGTGACGGGGCCGCCGCGAGCGATCTGAGCCTTGAACACCGGCACAACCGAGCCGACCGAGCCGAGCACGTTGCCGAAGCGCACGGCGATCAGCCGGGTCGGGTGGCCGGGGATCGCCGCCTGCTCGGCGTCGCGGGCCTGCGCCACCATCTCGGCGAAGCGCTTGGTGACGCCGAGCTGCGAGACCGGCTCGATCGCCTTATCGGTGGAGATCATCACCAGGGCGCGGGCGCCGGCCGCCACCGACGCGTCGGCGACGTTGATCGAGCCGAACACGTTGGTCTTGACGCCCTCGCTCCAGTCGCGCTCCAGGTAGGGCACCTGCTTCAGGGCGGCGGCGTGGAAGACGTAGTCGGGGCGGAATTCGGTGAAGACCGCGTGCAGGCGCTCGCGGTCGCGGATGTCGGCGAGCGAGCCGGCAACCTCGGCCTGGGCGTTGAGCAGGGCCGGCTGGCTCAGGATGCCGTGGAGTGCGGGCTCCGAGCTTTCCACCACCATCAGCGCCGAGGCGCCGAAGGCGAGCGCCCGGGCGCAGATTTCCGAGCCGATCGAGCCGCCGCCGCCGGTGACGAGGACGCGCTTGCCGGCGAGGAACCGTTCGAGCCGCGGCCGGTCGATCGCGACGGTCGGGCGCAGCAACAGGTCCTCGATCTCCAGCGGCGCCAGCTCGGCGTCGCGCATGCCTTCGCCAAGGCTGACGACCCGTGCGAGCGGCAAGCCGAGGCGCCGGGCGCGGGCGATCAGGTCGTCGGGCTCGGCCTCCGGCGCCAGGGCGCTCGGCGTCGCGACGAGGCGGCGCACCGGCTGGCCGCGGGCGGCCAGCTCTCCGACCACCCGCTCCAGGTCGGCGAAGCCGCCGAGCACGGTCACGTCGCGCATGGTCTGCCCGGCCTCGTCGGTGCGCGGCGAGAGGATGCCGCGCGGGGCGAGCTTGCGCACCGAGCCGGATTCGATGGCGCGCAGCAGGGTCTCGATGTCGGCGCCGCGGCCGAGCAGCAAGGTCGGCACCGTCGCGGACCGGGCGCTCGACTGCTTGGAGCGGGCGTATTTCAGGTAGCGGAACGCGAGCCGCGTGCCGCCGAGCAGGAAGATCTGCAGCACCCAGTACAGGACGATGGCGATCTTGCCGAAGAAGTAGAACCCGTACAGGTCCGACGAGACCAGCACGTAGTCGAGCACCAGCAGCCCGAAGGCGAGCACGCTCGCGGCGCGGACGATGCCCGCGAGGTCGGGCAGCGAGGCGAAGCGCCACTTGGTGCGGTAGAGCCGGAACTGCCGGTAGACGAGGCCGGCCACGACGAGGAACGGCGGCAGCAGGACCGGGAGCGCGTGAAGGCGCTCGGCGAGGGCGTCGCCGGTGAAGCGGAACACGAAGGTGAGGACCACGGCCAGCGCGGTCGCCACGAGGTCGTGGACCACCATCACCGCGGTCTTGTAGGTACGCTGCTGCATGATGTTCCGCGGCGGTATCGGCTCCGCCTCGGGCGGTGTCAACGCGGGCGTCAGGCCCCCGGGCGCACCGCCCGCGCCACCGCGTCGTCGGCCTGGTCGATGTCGGGTGCGTCGATCCGCCGGTAGCGCGCCTGGATCAGGCCGAAGGCGCCGAACGCCACATGGCCGGCCGCGACGATCGCCAGCAGGACGCGTCCGTAGGGCTGGGCGCGCAGCGCCTGGAACGCCCCGGACAGGCCCTTCACCTCCGAGGAGGCCTGGTACCAGGCCGCGACGACGACGAAGCCGCCGATGATCAGGAACGCGATGCCGCGGGCGGCGTAGCCGAACCGGCCGACCGGCTCCGCCCAGGCTTGACGCGACGCGTCGAGGGCGAGCCGTTCGGTGACGTCGCCCCGCGCCGCCTTCACCAGGAAGCCGACGCCGCCCCCGACGACGCCGAGGCCGATCAGCGCCACCGCGACCCGGCCATAGGGTTTCGCCAGCAGCCAGGCGGTCCAGTCCTGCAGGCCATCGCCGTCCGATTGCAGCCCGAGACCGAGGGCGAGGCTCGCCGCGGTCAAGCCGAGGCCGGCGTAGATGCCGGCGCTGATCAGGTGGGCGCCCCGCACCGCGAGACCCTTGGGGGAAGTGCCGCGCCGGTCGGCGTCGGTCACGGCCTCGACCAGCCGCCAGGCGGCGAAGCCCCAGAGGCCGAGCGCGATCAGGCCGACGATCCAGGGGCCGAGCGGGCCGAGCAGCACGAAGCGCAGCGCACCCGCACTGTCGCCGGCCTTGCCGCCGGCGCCGACGGCCGCGAGCACCGCCAGCACGCCGACGACGCAGTAGACGGCGCCGCGGGCGCAGAAGCCGAAGCGGGCCAGGCGCTCGATCGTGTTGCGCCCCGCAAAGCGGGTGGACGAGCGACCGGAAGGGCCGCTCACGCCGGATCGCGCTGCGGCTTCCCGGACAATGCCACGTAGAACCCGAGGCCGTCGCCGGCCGGCAGCGTCTGCAGGCGGTCGACCAAGCCGCGGCGCTTGGCGTCCAGCAGCAGGCGTCCGGCCGGCTGGAACAGCGTCTCCCCGCCCCCCTCGGGCGGCGGGTCGAGGCGGATCGCCACGGTCTTGCCCTTGGCGAAGCGGCTGCGTTCCAGCATCTCGTTGAGCGACGCCTCCGCCGTGGCCCGGTTGGCGCCGCGCAGGTCCATCACCGATTCCGCATCGGTGAGGCCGAGGCCGCCGCGCAGCTTGTCGGCGTAGAAGTCTTCGAAATGGGGCAAGGGCGACGACCTGCTGGGAGTTTGTCAAAGTACTGGCGAACGCGGTGGATGCCGGCTCGCGTGAGGAGGATGCTCTAGAACGACAGACCGGCGAAGACGGTTGCGACGGGCAGGGCGCCGCCGAACTCGGGCAGCTCGATCGCGCCGTCGAGGCCGAGTGCCTGCTTGCGCCAGGCGTTTCCCTCCTGGCGCCGCCAGACCTCCACCCGCGGTTCGTCCTGGTACACGATCAGGAAGACCTGAAGGCTTTCGACGGCGCGGTAGAAGTCGGTCTTGCGGCCGCGGTCGGCGCTCATGGTCGAGGGCGACAGCACCTCGGCGACGAGGACGGGATCGGAGGCGTAGCCGTCCGGGAGGATCGGACCGCAACGCACCACCACGTCGGGGATCGGCGCGAAGTCGTCCATGTGCCGGCTCACGATGGCGATGCCCGGGACGACGCGGCAGCCTCGCACGTCGGCGAGGTCGCCGAGGCGCCTGACGAGGTTGGAGACGATGGTCTGGTGCCGCTCGCTCGGCGGCGACATCAGGACCGGCTCGCCGTCGAGCAGTTCCCAGCGCTCGTCGTCCGGGCGGCCGGCGACCCAGTCCTGGTACTCGGCGACGCCCATGCGGTCGTCCCGCTTTGCCGCGACTGCCATGCGAGCCTCCGAACCACGTAGGCGAGAATGTCACGAGATGGGTCGGCGCGCGACCGACGTCATCCGCGAACGATCAGAATTCCACCCGGGCATAGATGTCGGAGACCGCGAGCGTGCCGCCGAGTTCGGGAAGGTCGACGGCCTCGCCCTGGCCGAGCATCCGCATCGCCCAGCCGGCGTCCCGCTGCCAGACCTCCACGCGATGCGCGTCCAGATAGACGATCAGAAACGTCCGGATCGATGCGACCGTCCGGAAGAAGTCGGTCTTGCGGCCTCGATCCATGCTCATCGTCGACGGCGAGAGCACCTCCGCGACGACGAGCGGGTCCCGCGTGTAGCCGTCCCGCGGCAGCGGCCCGCACTGCACGACGATGTCGGGGATGGGCGCGAAGTCGTCCATCGCTTCGCTGAGGACGGCGAGGCCGGGGAGGGCGTGCGCGTCCCTCCGCTCGGCGAGGTCGTCGAGGCGCCGGGCGTGATTCGCGACGATGCGCTGGTGCTGCCCGCTCGTCGGCGACATCGGCACCGGCACGCCGTCGAGCAGTCCCCAGCGCTCGCCATCCGGCTTGGCTTCGACCCAGTCCCGGTACTCGGCGACGCCCATGCGCGTGTCGCGCCGTCGGGCAACAGCCATCGCGGCCTCCTCCGGTGAGGCCGCGATGGTAGCATTCCGGGGGGCGTCCGCAACGATCGCGGACGGCCGGCTTCAGCCGTGCACGAGCACGTTGCGGAACTGCCAGGGGTCGCTCGCGTCGATGTCCTCCGGGAACAGGCCGGGGCGGCCGGCGAGCGGGGTCCAGTCGGTGTAGACGCCGACGACGGGCCCGAGATACGGGGTCTGGACCTCGAGGCAGCGGCGGAAGTCCATCTCGTCGGCCTCGACGATGCCGGCCTCCGGGTTCTCCAGCGCCCAGACCATGCCGGCGAGCACGGCAGAGGTCACCTGCAGGCCGGTGGCGTTCTGGTAGGGTGCGATCCGGCGGGTCTCCTCGATGGAGAGCTGCGAGCCGTACCAGTAGGCGTTCTTCTTGTGGCCGTAGAGCAGCACGCCGAGCTCGTCGATGCCGTCCTCGATCTCGTCCTCGTCGAGGATGTGGTGCTTCTCCTGCACCTTGCCGGCGTTGCCGAACATCTCGTGGAGCGAGAGCACGGCGTCGTTGGCCGGGTGGTAGGCGTAGTGGCAGGTCGGGCGGTAGGCGGCCCGATCGCCCTCGCGGACCGTGTAGTAGTCAGAGATCGAGATCGCCTCGTTGTGGGTGACGAGGAAGCCGAACTGCGACTGCGCCGTCGGCGTCCACGAGCGTACGCGGGTGTCGGCGCCGGGCTGCAGCAGGTAGATCGCGCAGCGCGAGCCCTTCTCCTGCTCGCGCGCGTTCGCGGGCATCCAGGTCTCGTGCGTGCCCCAGCCGAGCTCGGCCGGCTGGTTGCCCTCGGAGACGAAGCCCTCGACCGACCAGGTGTTGACGAACACGCCCTGCGGCTTGGGGTGCTTGGCGCGCTGCGTGTCGCGCTCGGCGATGTGCACGCCCTTGACGCCGACCTCGCGCATCAGCGCGGCCCATTCCTCACGGGACTTCGGCTCGGGGGTCGTGACGCCGGTATCCTTCGCAATGTTGAGCACCGCCTGCTTCACGAACCACGACACCATGCCGGGGTTGGCGCCGCAGCACGAGACGGCCGTGGTGCCGCCGGGGCTGGCGGCGCGGGCGTCGAGGATGTCCTGGCGCAGGGCGTAGTTGGTGCGGTCGCCCTGGCTCTTGTCCTTGTCGAAGTAGAAGCCCGGCCACGGCTCGGCGACGGTGTCGATGTAGAGGGCGCCGAGCTCGCGGCACAGCTCCAGGATCGCGCGCGACGAGGTGTCGACCGACAGGTTCACGCAGAACCCCTGGCCGCCGCCCTCGGTGAGGAGCGGGGTGAGCACGTCGCGGTAGTTCTCGCGGGTGAGGGCCACCGTCTCGAAGCGCAGGCCGTGCTTGTCGGCGAGCGCGCGATGCGAATCGTCGGGGTCGATCACGGTGAAGCGGGCGTGGTCGTATTCGAAGTGGCGCTCGATGAGGGGCAGCGTGCCGCGGCCGATCGATCCGAACCCGATCATCACGATGGGCCCGCTGATGCGGCCGTGGACGGGTGCCTTGTTCGAACCTGGCTTCGGCGTATCGGTCATGGCGGGGGCGGTCCTTCGGATGTGCGCGGCGCGCAGAGGCGGCTCGGGTTAGGCGGCCGATGTGACGATGGGGCGACAGGCCGGGCCCGTCCGCGAACGCGACGTCCCCTCAGGCCGCCCGGCGGCGCTGCCGTTCCGAGTTCTCGGCCGCCGCAGGACGCCGCGTGGATGCCGGACCTAGTGCCGCCTCGTGCCGCAAGGGTCAACCGCACGGCGCCCGCGCGAACCGCAGAGGTGTTGACGAAGTGTTGCGCATGCATGCGACCTCTGCATGCGAGACCTTCGAACCGGTGCGTTGCGTGCACCGCACAACGATCGCATGCTGCATCGCAAGATCGATCGGAGACCCGTCCCGGGTCGCAGGTCGCACGGAGTCGTCCATGCTGTCCGTCCTCACCGCGCACGTCCCGGCCCCCGCCGACGAGCCCCAGGATCGCGATCCTGGTTTCCTGACCCTCGCCTTCACGGTGGTCCGCGTCCTCCGTCGCGAAGGCCGCAACGCGTTCGAGCGTCGCTGCGCCCGCGCCGCCGAGACGCTTCCGCACGCCTGATCCGACCCCCACATCGGAAAATCCGGCGGCGCCGGATTGCGCCGACCCGCACCGGGCTTTAGGCGCCTTCCTCGAAGCCATGTCGGCCGAGGGGGCCTAGTCTCGCATGTCGCCGATCCGCGCATCTCGCCATTCTGCGCGCTTCGCCGCGCTCCTCGCGGCCTCCCTGATCGCGCTGTCCGTGGGCGCCGTCCCGTCCGCCGCGCAGGAAGAGGCGCCGGACGCCGCGCCTGCAGCGCCCCCCAAGGTCAAGCCGAAGCCGCGCCCGCCCGCCCCGAAGCCGGCACCGAAGGCGACTCCGGCCACGACGCCCGCGTCGGCGGCCGACGCCAAAGCCGCCGCCAAGCCGGCACCGGTCTGGCCCGCGGGCGCCCTCTCGATCACCGAGAATTACGGCGAGTGGACCCTCACCTGCACACGGCCCGAGACGAATACGGCTTGCATGCTGATGCAGTCGCAAGGGGACAACAAGACCGGCAAGCGCCTGTTCGCCTTCGAGTTGCGGACGCCGAAGGACGGGCGGGCGGAGGGCCTGATCCTGATGCCGTTCGGCCTCTCGATCGACCCGGGCGTCACGTTCAAGCTCGACGACGTGGTGCTGGGCAAGGGCGCGCCCTACATCTCGTGCAGCGCGGAAGGCTGCCTCGTGCCGATCAGCTTCCCGACGCTCGCCACCGACGCGATGCGTACCGCCAAGACCCTCCAAGTGATCGGCGTGAAACCGAGCAACGAGGAGCCGCAGCCGATCGCGGTGCCGCTCGGCGGGTTCGCGGCGGTCTGGGACCGGGCGATCGCCTTCACCAACTGATCCGACGACGGACGGTAGACACCGAGAGCGGCCGGCAAGGCCGCCGACCCGGGCGGGCGAGACGACGAGAGGGCCGAGCATGCGCGACACGATGATCCTGGCGGGGCTGCTGGCCTGCCTCGCCACCCCGCTCGTCGCGCAGGAGGCCGCTCCCTCCGGCGGCCCGCCCGATTCGATGCCGGACGCGCCGCCGATGGACAAGAAGCGCGTCATGGCCGCGCGCCTCACCGGGCTGGTCGGCTTTACGAACAGCTCATGCCCGGACCTGCAGGGCGATCCGGCCCTCCTGAAGGGCGCCGTCGAGCGCCTCGGGGTCGACCCCAAGGACCTGGAGCAGGGCGAGCTGGCGATGGTCGCGCGCTCGTTCTCCGAGACCTACCAGAAAGACGTGCCGGCGAACTGCAGGCGCGCGATCGAGACGTTCGGCCCGTCGAGCCGGATCGTCCCGAACCTCATCGTGAAACGCTGACCCTCGTCTCGACTGAGGCACGCGGGGACGGCGTCCGAAACCACGATTAAGCGTGCGTTAGCCGCGATCCGGCAGTGTCGGCCCTCAGCGGCGTCGGAGCGTTGCGTCCCTTGTCCGGGGCGCCCGCCGCCCCCGGGTGCGGCGTATCGATGGGCGGGTGGCTCGAGACGGGACCAAGGGTCCGCCGCATGCCCCGCCGCGCGGGCCTCGCGCTCGCGATGCTGGCAGGCCTCGGGCTTCCGGCCGAGGCCGCCAAGCTCCTCGCCGTCTCCGGCACCGAGGCGCAGGGCTACGCCCGCATCGCCTTCACGTTCGACGGCGCGGTCTCAATCAAGGCGCGGCTCTCCGGCGGCGTGCTGGTGCTCAACTACGACGAGCGGACGGAGGCCGGACCGGAGCGGCTGGTCTCCGAGCTGCCCGGCTACCTCGCCGCCGTCCGGCGCGATCCCGACGGCAGCGGGCTGCGGCTGGCCCTGCAGCGGCCGATCCGCGTCAACGTGCAGGAGGCCGGCGAGAAGGTCTTCGTCGACCTGCTGCCCGAGAACTGGACCGCCCTGCCGCCGCCCCTGCCGCCGGACGTCGTCGCCGACCTCGCTCGCCGCGCCCGGGCCGCCGAGGCGACCCTGAAGGCGCGCAACCCCGCCCCCGTGCGCCGCCCGCTCGGCGTCGAGGTCGCGAAGCTGCCGACGCTCACCCGCCTGACGGTGCGCCTGCCCGAGGGCGTCGCGGCGACGATCGACCCGGAGGGCGGCGCCACCCGCCTGCGCGTGCCCGGCGCCTACAGCTTCGACCTGTCCGAGACCCGAGGCCGCCTGCGGCCGGACATGGCGCGCCTCACCGCGACCGCGGACGACGCCTCGGCCGGCCTCGCGGTCGCGGTCGCCGACGGGTTCACGGTCTCCACCGACCGCGACGACGGCGCCGTGGTGTTCGACATCGTCGCGAAGAAGGACCCGGCCAAGGCCGACGCGACCGCGTTCGAGGTCGTAAAGCTCGACGCCGCCAGGGCCGAGGGCGCCGGCAAGGCCGAGCCCAAGGAAGCGGCGAAAAGCGAAGCGTCCAAGGGTGACGGAGGCAAGGGTGAGGGAGGCAAGGGTGAGGGAGCCAAGAGCCCCACCAAGGCCGACCTTTCGGCGCCCGGTTCCCGCTCCGGCGCCTCGGAGGCCGCCGCCCGTCCGCCCCTGGCCGAGCCGCCCGAGCGTCAGGCCGGCTCCGGCCTGGTCTTCCCCTTCGCCAAGCGCCCGCCGGTCGCCCTTTTCGAGCGCGGCGGCATCGCCAACCTCGTCTTCGAGACCGCCGAGCCGGTCGCCCTCCCGGCGGCCGGAACGGGCATCCTGCGCGCCGTCGGCGAGCCGCTGCGGATGGGAGGGCAGACGGTGCTTCGCTTCGCGGTGCCCGCCGGCGCCCTGCTCGACCTCGTGCCGGTGCGGGCCGGTGCCGCCGCCGGCGCCTGGGAGCTGATCGCGGGCGACAACCTCGGCCCGAGCGACACCCTGGCCCCGACGCGCCTACCCGATGCCGCCGGGCGCTCCCGCGTCGCGATCGGCCTGCCGCAGCCGGGGGGCGCCGCCTGGCTCGACCTCGACGGCGAACGCGTCGCCGTCGTGACGGCGCGGGGTTGGAAGCCCGCGGGCATCGCCAAGCGGCAGCGCTTCGTCGACTTCGAGCTGCTGCCGAGCCGCTTCGGCGTCGCCGTGCTGGCCCAGGCCGACGACCTCACCGTCCGGCCCGACCTCGACGGCGTCGTCGTCGGGCGCGACGGCGGCCTCGCAATCTCGGCCGTGGCACGCCCGCCCGACGCACCGCTCGCCGAGGTGTCGGATTTGGCGATCCAGCGCGCGCCCTGGGAGCAGGCGCGGCTCGGCGACGTGCGCGAGACGATCCGGACGCAGTTCGCGGCTTCGATCGCGGCCTCGGCCGGTACGCGCGGCCCGATGCGCGTGATGCTGGCGCGCACGCTGCTCGCCAACGGCCTCGCCGCCGAAGCCCTGACGACTCTGGAGTTGGCCTGCGCCGACGACCCGGTGGTGGCGAGCAGCCGCGAGGCCGCGATCCTGCGCGCCGCATCGCTCGCCGGCATGGGCCGCAACGCCGAAGTGCGGAAGGCGCTGGCAGCCGGGACGCTGGCGCGCGACCCGGAAGCCGTGCTGTGGCGCGCCGTCGCCGACGGGCAGGCAGGCCGCTGGCGCGAGGCCGAGGAGGGGCTCTCCCAGGCGATGCCGCTGCTCGAGCGCTACCCGCTCGCCCTCCAGGCGACGCTCCGCACGCTTGCGGCGGAAGCGGCGATCGAGACCGGCGACATCGACGCCGCGTCGCGGCGGATCGTACTGCTCACGACGTCCGACCTGTCGCACCTGGATCGCGACCGCGTCGCCCTGGTCCGCGCGCGCATCGACGAGGCGACCGACCGGACCAAGGCGGCGCTCGAGGCCTACGACAGCCTGGCCGAATCGGGCGAGCGCCCGGTGGCTGCGGCGGCGGCCCTGCGCGGCACGCTGCTCGGCCGCGACGCCGGCAACCTCACATCCGCGGAGGCGATCGATCGCCTCGAACGCCAAGCGATCACCTGGCACGGCGGGGAGATCGAAGACGCGATCACCGCGGGCCTGGCCCGCCTCTACATGGCGGCCGGGCGCTATCGCGAGGCCTTCACCGCCGTCCGCGCGATCGACGCCATCGCGCCGGACGCCGCGTCGAACCGGGCGCTGCACGACGAGGCGGCGTCCCTGTTCGACGACCTGTACCTCTCGCCGCGCGGCGATGCCCTGGGCGGCGTGGACGCGGTGGCTTTGTACTTCGACTTCAAGGAGTTCGCCCCGATCGGGCGGCGCGGCGACGCGATCGTGCGGCGCCTCTCCGAACGGCTCGTCGGCCTCGACCTGCTCGATCCGGCGGCCGAGCTGCTGCAATACCAGCTCGACCACCGCCTCACCGGCCCGGCCCGGTCGAGCGTCGCGACCCAGCTCGCCACGATCCGCCTGATGGACGGGAAGCCGCTGAAGGCGCTGGAGGCGATCGAGGGGACCTACCTGCCCGAGCTCCCGCGCGACCTGCGGCGCGCCCGGGCGCTGCTGCGCGCGCGCGCGCTCTCCGACTTGTCGCGGACCGATCTGGCGCTGGAGACGATCGAGGGGGAGGCCGGCCCCGATGCGGTGCGGCTGCGGGCCGACATCCTGTGGTCGGCCCGGCGCTGGCGCGAGGCCGGGGAGGCGCACGAGGCCCTGCTCGGCGACGCGTGGCGGACCGGCAAGGCGCTCGACGACGCCACCCGCTCCGACGTGATCCGCGCCGGCATCGCCTACGACCTCGCGGGCGAGCCGATCGGGCTGGAGCGGCTGAAGGCCAAGTTCGCCGGCGCCATGGCCGAGAGCGCGGACGCCCGCACCTTCGCGCTGCTGACGAGCGCCGACGCGACCAGGAAGCCCGGCTTTCGCGAGATCGCGCAGAAGGCGACGAACGCCGAGACGCTGGCGGCCTTCCTGGCCGAATACCGCAAGCGCTACCCGGACACCGCGCTTCCCCCCCGCGGCGAAGCCGAGAAGCGCGCCGACGGGCAGGGGGCGCCGCCGGGCTGAGCATCACGCGACCGATCGACCACGAAGGACAGGAAGAAGCGCGCTTTGGGTCCTCCGATCGGATGAGCGAGGTTCAGACGATAATCGACCAGCTTGCGGTCCGGGATTTCCAGGACCGGCCACCAGCCCTCGTCGATCACGCAATCGCGCGCCCCGTGCGAGCGAGCTGAGCAGCGCCGACGGTGGCGAGTGCGCCGGGCGGTTCGGAGAACTCGACCTCGTAGGCTTCGCCCGCTCCCCAGACCGCGACCACGGTTCCCTCGGTGCCCGCCGGGATCGTGTCGCCGTCCAGGGTCACGACGCTGGCCAGCACGCGCACGTCGTCGAGATCCCGCAGCGGAGCGCTGGGATCGGTCCGCCGCATGAGATGGATGGTGTCGACCGACATGGCGGTAGGACGGGCCGGGCCGGCCGGGTCGTCAAATCGCGTCGGGCGGGAAACGCAGGAGCGACGCGCGTCAGCTCCCGCCGTAGCTCTGCACCAGCGACCCGGCGACCAGGGTCCAGCCGTCGACGAGCACGAAGAAGATCAGCTTGAAGGGGAGGGCGACGGTCGCCGGCGGCACCATCATCATGCCCACCGCCATCAGCACCGAGGCGACCACGAGGTCGATGATCAGGAAGGGGATGAACAGCAGGAAGCCGATCTCGAAGGCGCGGCGCAGCTCCGAGATCAAGAACGCGGGGGTGACGATCTCGAGGCCCACCGCCTCGGGGCCCGACGGCACCGGCACCTTGGCCATGTCGAGGAAGAGCTTCAGGTCCTTCTCGCGGACGTTCTTCAGCATGAAGGTCTTGAACGGCGCCGAGGCCCGCTCGAAGGCCTGCACCTGCGTGATCTGGTTGGCGAGCAGCGGCTCGATGCCGGCGCGGTAGGCCTCGCGGCCGGTCGGCGCCATCACGAAGGCGGTGAGGAACAGGGCGAGGCTGACGATCACCGTCGTCGGCGGCGCGGTCTGGGTGCCGAGCGCCGAGCGCAGGATCGACAGGACCACCACGATCCGCGTGAACGAGGTCGCCATGATCAGCACCGAGGGCGCCAGCGCCAGCACGGTGATGAGCGCGACGAGCTGCAGCGCGCGCTCGCTCGCGCCGCCCGTCCCGAGGTCGACGGTGAGGCTCTGGGCCGCGGCCGGACCCGCCCCGAGCCCGAACGCGAGGGCGGCCAGGGCGAGGCGGCGCAGGGTCCGAAGCTGAGGGTGGGGGC
>NZ_VRUT01000170.1:0-9372 GCF_008039465.1 Methylobacterium sp. WL120
AGGCCTTCCGCATGCGCAACCGCGACCTCGTCTACGTCTCCAACGCCCCCTTCACCGAAGTCTCCAAGGTCGTCAGCGTCTTCTCCACCGTCGCAGGACCCGTCGCCTCCGCCGCATCCGTCTACGCCTACGCACGCTAGGCGCCGACCGGACCCGCGCCGCCGCCGAACGCCGCCGCATAGCCCTCGCCGTCGTCCCCAGGCGCCGAGGGCGAGCCCGGCCGAGGCGGCGCCGCGTCGGGGCGGCACTACCGGGTCGAATAGGATCGAGCTGCCGCTGCCGCGCGGACGCGCCGGCTTCGCCCCAGCAAGCCTTTTCCAGACTACCACGCTCCAATTTTAAGCCCGTCCGGTCGCTCCCCGGATGGCTTCGACGTGGATCCAAGCCCGATGCCGCTCCTGGGCCCGGGCCGTCCGTCGATTGGTCGGACTTAGACCGCGCAGCGCGCTCGCGAGATGTTCGGCGTGAAGATCGCGCCGTCTTTCGATCCGGACATCGTCGCACCGTGCAACTCCGCGTCGGGGGCGGACGCGGCAAAATGCATCCCAGGGCTACCTCATCGATACGGCGTTCGGCGTTCGGACACGCACAATCGATGCGCGCGCGACACCGGCAATTTATCCCAACAACGTTCGCTCAATAGGGCACAGACGGACAATTGCGCACAATTTAGTTCAATCCGGGCTACATTCCCGAACGTTTGTGCGCATCGCCGCGGCTCTTGATCAGAGGATAGCGCCGGAGTACCGCCGATCCCGGTGGATTTCCTCGGAAAACGGGCGAAAACCACGAAATAATCTTGCCCGCCACCAAAACTGAGCTTACGGTCGGCACTATCATTCGAACTCACAATGACGGACCGAACAACATGAGCGAACCAGACGTCGACAGGGCCCGTTTCATCACGTTGGCCGCGGATATCGTCTCCGCCTATGTCAGCAACAATCACGTCCAGAGCGTCGAACTGCCGAAGCTCCTGAGCGATGTGCACGAGGCGATCGTCGGCGTCTCGGGCGCCAACGGGCCGGTCGCCGAGGTCGGGCCACCCAAGGCGACCGCGCCGGAGATCCGCCGCTCGGTGACGCCGGATTACCTGATCAGCTTCGAGGACGGAAAGCAGTACAAGACCCTGCGCCGGCATCTCACCCTGCGCGGCCTGTCGCCCGAGCAGTATCGCGCCAAGTGGGGCCTCGCGCCCGACTATCCGATGACCTCGCAAAGCTATTCGGAGCAGCGCTCCGAACTCGCCCGCGCCCTGGGCCTCGGCCAGCAGCGCCGCAAGAACGTGGCGAAGTCCGCCGCGCCCGAGCCGGTGGTCACCGAGGAGGCGGCAGCCGAAAGCGAGGCCGACGCCCCCGCCAAGAAGCCCCGCGCCGCTCGGAAGAAGAAGGACGCCTGAGGCTCACACCGCTTCGGCAGGACTCTCCCGGACTTCCACGGCATCGAATGGCCGGAGGCGCGAGCGCGCCTCCGGCCATTCGGCGTCATGGGGTCCGCTCCCTCGGAACGTTCGACGCGGCCGGTTGCTTCCCGTCCGCGACGGGCGTCCCGGCATCGTTCGGCAGCCGCCGACGGATATCCGAGCAGGAGCGAGACATGGCCATCCGCGACACGGCCTTCATCCGGACCGGGGACGGCACCCGGCTCTACGTCAAGGATTGGGGCACCGGCCGGCCGGTGGTGCTGATCCACGGTTGGCCCCTCGACGCCGACATGTGGGAGCACCAGATGCCGGCGCTGGCCGAGGTCGGCTACCGGGTCGTCGCCTACGACCGACGCGGCTTCGGCCGGTCCGACCAGCCCTGGACCGGCTACGACTACGACACCTTCGCCGACGACCTGAAGGCGGTGCTCGACGGCCTCGACCTCCAGGACGTCGCCCTCGTCGGCTTCTCGATGGGCGGCGGCGAGATCGCGCGCTACATGTCCCGCCACGCGGGCGCACGGGTCACGAAAGCCGTGCTGGTCTCGGCGGTGACGCCCTACATGCTCAAGTCCGGCGACAACCCGGACGGCGTCGACGGCGGCGTCTTCCAGGGCATGGTCGACGGACTCCGGAAGGATCGCCCGGCCTTCCTCGCGAACTTCGCCAAGACCTTCTTCGGCGCCGGCGTGTTCCATTCTCCGGTCTCGGCCGAGACGATGACCTGGGCCGGAAACCTGGCGATGCTGGCCTCGCCCAAGGCGACGACGGCCTGCGTGACCGCCTTCGGCACCACCGACTTCCGGGGCGACATGGCGCATTTCAGGGTGCCGACCCTGGTGATCCACGGCGACGACGACCAGACCGTGCCGATCGACGTGTCGGGCAAAGTAGCCGCCGCCGCGATCCCCGGCGCCACGCTCGTGGTCTACGAGGGCGCGCCGCACGCGGTGCCGTTCACCCATGCCGAGCGGCTGAACGCCGACCTGCTGGCCTTTCTGAAGGGCTGAGCCGCGGTGCGCGGGCCGGCGGACCGGGCTCTCGCGCGCCGCATTCGACCGCGATAGACAGGCCGCGATCGCATGTCGGTCCGGGCCGTCCCACCGCGCGGACGGCCCGGCGCCCCGACGGCCTCGAGCGCCCGGAGTCCTGCATGCCCCATCCGTCTTCCCTCGCCGCCCTGGCCGTCGCGCTGATGCTGGCCGGCGGCCCCGCCGCCGCGCAGATGGCCAGGACGCCCGACAAGACGCCCGACAAGACCTCGGACGCGCCGCCGGCCCGGCTCGCGACGCCCGACAAGGCGGCGCCCGCAAGCAAGGGCGAGGTGCAGCTCTCCTTCGCCCCCGTCGTGAAGCGGGCGGCGCCCTCGGTGGTCAACGTCTACGCCTCGCACATCGACAAGCGGCCCAACGCCCGCACCAGCGCCATGGACGAGTTCATGCGCCGGTTCTTCGGCGCGGAAGGCGGGCGCGGGCAGGGCGGCTCCCCGGGCGAGCGGGCGCAGAAATCCCTCGGCTCGGGGGTGATCGTCGACGGGTCGGGCCTGATCATCACCAACAATCACGTCATCGACAACATGAACGAGGTCCGCGTCTCGCTGGCCGACCGGCGCGAGTTCGAGGCGACGATCGTGCTGCGCGATCCGCGCACCGACCTCGCGGTGATCCGCATCACCAACCCGGCCGGCGGCCTCGTCGCGATGCCGTTCGGTGATTCGGAAAGCCTCGAGGTCGGCGACTTCGTGATGGCGATCGGGAACCCGTTCGGCGTCGGCCAGACGGTGACGCAGGGCATCGTCTCCGCGCTGGCGCGCACCCAGGTCGGCTCGTCGGACTACCAGTTCTTCATCCAGACCGACGCCGCGATCAATCCGGGCAATTCCGGCGGCGCGCTCGTCGACCTGCGCGGGCACCTGGTCGGGATCAACACCGCGATCTACTCGCAGTCCGGCGGCAGCCACGGCATCGGCTTCGCGATCCCGGCGAGCATGGTGAAGGCCGTGGTCGAGACCGCCAAGAACGGCGCCACCACCGTGCGGCGGCCCTGGCTCGGGGCGCGCGTCCAGAGCGTGACGCCGGACATCGCCGAGAGCATGGGCCTCGACCACCCGACCGGCGTCCTCGTGGCGAGCCTGCAGGCCAAGAGCCCGGCCGACGAGGCCGGGCTGAAGCGCGGCGACCTGATCCTGACCGTCGACGGCCAAAACGTCGACGACCCGGAAGCCTTCGGCTACCGATTCGCGCTCAAGGGCATCACCGGGCAGACCAAGTTCGGCATCCTGCGCGGCACCAGCCGCAGCACCCTGCCGGTGAAGCTGGTGCCGGCGCCCGAGACGCGGCCGCGCGACGTGCTCAAGGTCCGCACCCGCTCGCCGTTCCTCGGCGCCACGCTGATCAACACCTCGCCCGCCGTGGCCGAGGAGATGCTGGTGGACTTCCCCGTCGATGGCGTCGCGGTGCAGGCCGTGGACGAGAACTCCATCGCGGCCCGTGCCGGCCTGCAGAAGGGCGACATGCTGGTCTCGATCAACGGCCAGCCGGTCTCCACGACGAAGGACGTCGAACGCGCCACCCGCACGGTCCAGAACGCCTGGGAGGTCGCGATCAACCGCAACGGCGAGGTGCTGACCTCGATGTTCGGCGGCTGAGAATCGGCAGGCCGGGCCGAAGCCCGGCCTTCATACCAAAATTCGGTCGATCCCTTCGGGATGGCGGATTTGGGCTTCGCTCAGGCGGCCTGGAGCGCGAGGGCCTTGGCCTGGATCTCCTCGACCGGCGCCCCGATCAGGGCGGTGATCGCCTCCTTCGGCATCGGCGCGCCGAACAGGTAGCCCTGGCCGTAATCGCAGCCCTGGTCCGACAGCCAGTCGACGCTGGCGTCGGTCTCGATCCCTTCGGCGGTGGTGACGAGCCCGAGGCTGGCGCCGAGCTTGATGATCGCGTCGACGAGCTTGGCCCGTTCCGCGCTCATGGTGATCGTGTCGACGTAGGTGCGGTCGATCTTGAGCTTGTCGAACTTCAGCTCGCGCAGGTGGTAGAGGCTTGAATAGCCCGTGCCGAAGTCGTCGAGGGCGATGCGCACGCCGAGGTTCTGCAGCGAGGTCAGGGTCGTGCGGGCCGCCTCCAGGTCCTGGACCAGAGCCGTCTCGGTGATCTCAACCTCCAGGCGACTCGGGGAGAAGCCGGTCTCGGTGAGGATCGCGAGGATGCGCTCGCACAGCCACCGGTCCTGGAACTGCTGCGGCGCGATGTTCACCGCGAGCTGGAAGTGGGACGGCCAGTCGCGGGCGTCGAGGCAGGCTTGGCGCAGGAGCTTCATGCTGAGCTCGGAGATCAGGCCGGTCTCCTCGGCGATCCCGATGAAGCTCGCCGGGGCGAGCAGGCCGCGGACCGGGTGACGCCAGCGCGCGAGCACCTCCACGCCGACCAGCGTCTTCTCCGGCAGCGTCACCACGGGCTGGTAGAACGGCTCGATCTCGCCGTTCGCGATCGCCTCGCGCAACTCGCTTTCGAGCTGCGCGCGGGCCTTGAGCTCGAGGTCCATCGCGCTCTTGAACACGCGGAACACGCCGCGGCCGTCCTTCTTGCCCTGGTACATGGCGAGGTCGGCGGCGTGCAGCACCACGTCGGCGTCGGCCTGGTCGGCCGAGATCAGGGCGATGCCGATGGTCGCGCCGACCTTCAGCTCGTTGCCCTGCCACTGGATCGGCGCGGCGATGGAGGCGATCACCGCCTGGGCGAGGCGGGACAGGCCGTCGCTGCCGCCGTCGAGCGGCACGAGCAGCGCGAACTCGTCGCCGCCGAGGCGGGCCGCGAGGCCGCCCTCGGGGGTCAGGGCGGACAGGCGCTCGGCCACCGCGCACAGCACGGCGTTGCCGGCCGCATGCCCGTAGATGTCGTTGACCGGCTTGAAGCGGTCGAGGTCGACCAGCAGCACGGCCTGCGTCGGGACCAGGCTCGCGGCCGCCCGGCGGCGCTCCAGCGTCTCCAGGAACAGGCGGCGGTTGGCGAGGCCGGTCAGCACGTCGTGGCGCGCCACCGCCTCGGCCTCGGCGGCGGTGATGTCGCGCTCGCGCATCGCCACCCGCAGGAGCAGGGATTTCCGCAGGCTCGCCGCGAACACGGCCAGGCCCATCAGGGCGACCAGCATGAACGCGTTCGAGAGGTCGTTGGCGTGGATGAAGGCGTTGAGGCTGGAGAAGACCTGGAACTGGATGCCGATGATCCACAGGCAGCCGCAGATCATCAGCAGGCACAGGGCCTCGTAGAGCTCTCCCTCTCCCCAGCTGCCGCGTTTCCGGATCATGCGTCGTCCCCCGTGAGCGGGCTCGACAGGACCACGGGTGGACTTAAGGGACTCTCACGCGGCACGGCCGCTCGCGGCGTCACCGTTGCTTTCGCTGCGACCGGACGAACACTTCGTCCGCGTGAGTTAACAGGGTGTTTTCCGAAACGAAGACGGTTGCGGCGATGGTGTCGCACGGGCTCCGCCCGGCCGGGTGGCCGGCGGCGCGCCTCCGTCGGCTTCTGCCGGGCGGCGCCTCTTGCCGAGCGTGGGCCGCAGGGTGTTGATGCGGGCATGCCCGACCTCTTCGAAACCGCCGGCCTCGACGCCTCGGCGCCCCGTCCGCTCGCCGACCGGCTCAGGCCGGGCACGCTCGCCGAGGTCGTCGGCCAGGACCACCTCACCGGCCCGGACGGGGCGCTGACGCGGCTGTTGCGCGGGAAAAGCTTCGGCTCGCTAGTGTTCTGGGGACCGCCGGGCACCGGCAAGACCACCGTGGCGCGCCTGCTCGCGCACGAGACCGACCTGCATTTCGAGCAGATCTCGGCGATCTTCTCCGGCGTGCCCGACCTGCGCAAGGTGTTCGAGGGGGCGCGCAAGCGCCGGGCGACGGGGCAGGGGACGCTGCTCTTCGTCGACGAGATCCACCGCTTCAACCGGGCGCAGCTCGACGCCTTCCTCCCCGTGATGGAAGACGGGACGGTGACGCTGGTCGGCGCGACGACGGAGAACCCGTCCTTCGAGCTGAACGCCGCCCTGCTGTCGCGCGCCCGGGTCCTGCTGTTCCGGGCGCTGGACGACGCGGCGATCGCCAAGCTGATCGCCCGGGCCGAGGACCTGACCGGCCAGGCGCTGCCGCTCACCGAGGAGGCGCGCGGCGTCCTGGTCCGCATGGCCGACGGCGACGGGCGCGCGGCCTTGACGCTGTGCGAGGAGATCTGGCGCTCGGCCAAGCCCGACGAGATCCTCGACGCGGAGGTGCTGCAGACCCTCGTCCAGCGCCGCGCGCCGATCTACGACAAGGCGCAGGAGGGCCACTACAACCTGATCAGCGCGCTGCATAAGACGGTGCGCGGCTCGGACCCGGACGCGGCCCTGTACTACCTGTGCCGGATGCTCGACGGCGGCGAGGACCGCCTGTTCATCGCCCGGCGCCTGGTGCGGATGGCGGTGGAGGATATCGGGCTCGCCGACCCGCAGGCCCTGGTGATCACGACGGCCGCCAAGGACGCGTTCGACTTCCTCGGCAGCCCCGAGGGCGAGCTCGCGCTGGCGCAGGCGGTGATCTACCTCGCCTGCGCCCCGAAATCGAACGCGGCCTACGAGGCCTACAAGGCGGCGACCCGCATCGCGAAGGAGCACGGCTCGCTGCCGCCGCCGCGCACCATCCTCAACGGCTCGACCAAGCTCATGAAGCGGCTCGGCTACGGCGAGGGCTACCGCTACGACCACGACGAACCGGAGGCGTTCTCCGGCCAGGACTACTGGCCGGAACGGCTCGGCCGCCAGCACCTCTACGCGCCGACCGACCGCGGCATGGAAAGCCGCTACCGCGACCGGCTCGCGCATTGGGAAGAGCTGCGCCGGGAACGGCGCGGGGAGGGGTGAGCGGCGCCGTGGACGTCCTGCTCAAAGGCGTGGCCGGCGGCCTCGTGACGATGGCGATCGTGCTGGCGTCGCGTCGCGGCAACGTCCTGCCCGGCATCCTGCCGTTGGCGCCGACCTTCGCGATCATCGCCCTGCTGGCGGTCGGCGCGAAGGGCGAGGCCGGCGCCTTCCGCGAGACCTGCCTGGCGGGCTTTCGCACGATTCCTGCTTACCTGGTCTTCCTCGCGGTGGCGTGGTGGTTCGGCGGATCCTTCGACTACCGCCTGGCGCTCCTCGGCGGGCTCTGCGCCTGGCTCGTGGTCGCGCTCGCGCTGTTCCTCGGGCCGCGCTGGCTCTGAAGCGCTGGACCCCGCGCCCGCCAGCCTGTAGGGCAGCCGCCCCCACGAACACCGGCGAAAGACGACACTTGATGGCGGCCTGCGGCCTCGATTTCGGCACTTCGAACACGACGCTCGGACACCGCGCCCCGGCGGGTCCGCGCCTCGTTCCCCTGGAGGGGCGCCACCTCACCATCCCGAGCGCGATCTTCTTCGAGCCGAACCGCGCCGCGGTGATCGGGCGGGCGGCGACGGAGGCCTACGTCGAGGGAACGCCGGGCCGGATGATGCGCAGCCTCAAGTCGGTGCTGGGCTCGGGGCTGATCGACGAGACGACGCCGGTGGGCCGCGAGCGCGTGCGCTTCCGCGACGTGATCGGGCGCTACCTCGGCGCGGTGAAGGCGCGGGCCGAGGCCGCCGCCGGCGAGACCTTCGACACCGTGGTGCACGGGCGTCCGGTGCACTTCGTCGACGGCGACGCGGCGGGCGACCGCCGGGCCGAGGACACCCTGCGCGAGATCGCGCAAAGCATCGGCTTCCGCCACGTCTCGTTCCAGTACGAGCCGATCGCGGCAGCGCTCGACCACGAGCAGAGCGTCCGGCGCGAGGAGATCGCGCTGATCGCCGACATCGGCGGCGGCACCTCCGACTTCTCGATCGTGCGCCTCTCGCCCGAGCGTCACGCCAAGGCGGAGCGAGCCGACGACATCCTCGCCAACGACGGCGTGCGCATCGGCGGCACCGACTTCGACCGCTTCCTCAGCCTCGGCACGGTGATGCCGCTGCTCGGCCTCGGCAGCCCGATGAAGCGGGCCGAGCTGCTGGTGCCGAACGCCTACTTCCACGACCTCGCCACCTGGTCGAGCATCAACCGGCTCTACAACCCCAAGACCCTGCGCGAGATCGCCGAGATCATCCGCGACGGCGCGCGGCCGGACCTCGTCGAGCGGCTGCGCACGGTGGTCGAGCTGGAGCGCGGGCATTCGCTGGCCATCGCCGTCGAGGGCGCCAAGATCGCCGCCTCGAACGACGGCGCCTCGGACGTCGACCTCGACTGGGTCGAGCCCGGGCTCGCCGCCCCCGTGGACCGGACCGCCCTCGTCGCCCACACCGACACCCTGGCGACGCGGATCTCCGAGCGGGTCGGGCGCTGCCTCGCCCAGGCGGGCCTCACCGCCGACCGGATCGATTCGCTGTTCCTCACCGGCGGCTCCACCGGCCTGCCGCATGTCCGCCAGGGACTCACCGCCTGCCTGCCGGGCGCCCGCGT
The DNA here is from genome assembly GCF_008039465.1 of Methylobacterium sp. WL120. Lineage (NCBI taxonomy): Bacteria > Pseudomonadati > Pseudomonadota > Alphaproteobacteria > Hyphomicrobiales > Methylobacteriaceae > Methylobacterium > Methylobacterium sp. WL120. The sequence continues at coordinate 8,903 of NZ_VRUT01000170.1, forward strand.
GGTGGAAGGCGACACCTTCGGCTCGGTCGGCATCGGGCTTACCCTCGAGGCGATCCGCCGGTCGGCGTGAGGGCGAAGGCATCGGGCCCCGAGGGCTGCCGACCGACGGATCCCCGACGGTGCCGAACGGCAGGATGACCCGACGCCGGCCTGCCGTGCGGGCGGCGCGAATTGTCGCCGGTGCGGGCGGGTGTTAACGCGCTTGCATGACAGGCAATCCACCACGCGGCGGCAAGGGTTCGGGCAAGGGTCCGGGGACGGGCTTTGGCAAGGGTTCGGGCAAGGGTCCGGGGACGGGCTTTGGCAAAGGCGCAGGCAAGAGCGTCGGCAAGGGCTCCGGCCGGCCGCCCTCGCCGAAATCCGCCGAGGGCAAGGCTGCGGCGAGCAAGGGCGCGAGCCGCGGCCCCCGCTCCGGCGCGCCCGGAAAAACCCGGTTCGGCCGTCCGGAGCGGGCCGGCACCGGCCCGCGC
>NZ_VRUT01000171.1:0-9290 GCF_008039465.1 Methylobacterium sp. WL120
CCTGGCCTCGCTGCCCGCCCCCACCTTGGCCGCCGAGCCGGTCGGCGCCGCCAAGCCGATCCTGGCCTGGGTCGGCTTCTGCCAGGGCTACCCGGCCGAGTGCGCGGTCAACGCCGCCGAGCCCGCCCGCATCGCGATGACCCCCGCGATCTGGAACACGATCCAGACGGTCAACCGGCGGGTCAACGCCACGGTGACGCCGGTGACCGACATGGACCACCTCGGGGTGCCGGACCGTTGGGACCTCGCTGAGGACGGCTCGGGCGATTGCGAGGACTTCCAGCTGCTCAAGCGCAGCCTGCTCGCCCGCGCCGGCCTGCCGCGCCGCGCCATGCGGATGACCGTAGTCATCGACGAGAAGGGCGAGGGCCACGCCGTCCTCACCCTGATCACCGATCGCGGCGACCTCGTGCTCGACAACAAGACCAGCCAGATCCTACCCTGGCACCGCACCGGCTACACCTTCATCAAGCGCGAAAGCCAGGACGCCGTCGCCTGGGTGTCGCTCGGCGGCGTCACCTCGCCTGTCACCACCGCCAACCGCTGAGGATCAGGCGGCTCAGAAGGCTCAGGCGGCCTGGAGCGCCGGCTCGGCCTCGGCCTCGACCTCGGACGCCGCGACCTCTTCGGTCATCTCCGCATCCGCCGGCACGGGGCGTTGCGCCGGGCGCTTGAGGGCGTCCCGACGAATGCGGCCGAGCTGCATCTCGATCCGGCCGATGAAGGCGGTGATGTGGGGGGCGACGCCGCGCAGGCTGGCGAGGTCGCGCAGCAGGATGTCGACCGCGAGCGCACGGTCCGCATCGGTCGGCGAGGCGGCGAGGAACATTTCCACCGCGTGCTGGGCGATGTCGATCGCCCCCGGGGCGCCGTTCTCCGCGAGAGCCCGGATCATGAGATGGATGGGGGGTTGCGACACGGTTGCGATGATCCCTGGCGGCCGCTTGGCCGATGTCTTGCTGGGACCTGCGAAGCCGATCCCGTGGCGCCGGCGTGCCGTCACGCCGGTGTCACAGTCTCAAGCTGCGAATCACGCCGGAATCAAGGGGCGATCGACCGCGCAGGTCTCGCATTCCCGAAGCGCATGAACTTTTTTCGCGCATCGCCCGCGGCCTCGGTGGAACCATCCGGGAGCCGATTGGTTAATTCGCATTCATTTTTCGATTGAGCCGCCGGCACGCACGTGCCAGCTTGGTCGCTTCGGCAGGGCGGAGCATCGAGCATGCGGTACGCGGTTGTCCAGGCGGCGGGTGCCCTCGGCGGCATCCGATGGCGCTTTGCCCTGCGAAGCACCGGGCGCGCGGCCGCCCTGGGCTTTGCCGGAACGATCCTGATGATCGGCGGGGCCTCGACCCAGCCCCGGACGCTCGCCAGCCTGCCCGATGCGGCCACGCCAGTGGAGACCGGGGCGGCAGCGCGCCCGGTGGCGGCCTGGACCGCGTTCTGCCAGCGCATGCCCACCGAGTGCGACGTGGACACGCGCGAGCCGGCCACGATCCGGTTCGACGCCGACCTGTGGCGGACGCTGACCGGCGTCAACCGCCGGGTCAACGCCCGGATCAGGCCGGTCACCGACCAGGCCCATTGGGGCGTCGTCGATCGATGGGACTTCCCCGACGACGGGTTCGGTGATTGCGAGGACTACCAGCTGCTCAAGCGTCGGATGCTGATCGAGCGCGGGTTGCCCCGGCGTGCGCTGCGGATGACCGTGGTCATCGACGACATCGGCGAGGGCCACGCGGTGCTGATGGTGCGCACCGATCGCGGCGACTTCATCCTCGACAACAAGACCAACACGATCCTGTCGTGGCGCGACACCGGATACGCCTACATCAAGCGCGAGGGGCAGGACGGGCGCGCCTGGGTCACGCTCAACGGCGGCGCCTCGCCGGCGGCGACGGCTAACCGCTGACGGGCCGGGTCAGGCTCCGACGACGAAGGCCGCAAGGCCCAGCGCGACGCGGCCCGAGAGCAGGCCCCAACCGCAGGCGATGACGGTCGCCAGCATCACGAAGGGCATCGGGCGCCCCTCGATCCGGCGCCCGCGCAGGGTGTTGCGCAGGATGATGAAGGGCGCCCCGAAGGCCAGCATCGGCAGCGCGGCGACGGCGGTGACGCCGCCGTGCCCGAGCAGGCTGAAGCTAGCGCGACGCGTGGTGCACATCTCGAACGCGCTGGCGAGGAGCCCCGAGAGGGCCAAGCCCACGCAGAGCGTCCGGATCGCGTCGAGGGAAGCGAGGGTGATGACCATGACGCACGCTCCGACCGAGGATGCGCGCAGTCTAACCCTGATGTTTACGAAACGTTAAGCACCTGTGCGGGTTAGCGTTAACCCGTGCACAGGCCGAACGCGCCTCAGGCGTCGTCCTCGAGATCGATGTCGAGGATCGCCATCCGGAACATGAAGGAATCGTCGCCGTCCTCCTTGTCGTCGGAGATCACGCCGATCGACTCGTCGCCGATGAAGACCTCGGCGGAATCGCCGTTCTTCATCGCCACGATGCGGATGCTGGCGTTGGCGAATTTGCGGCGCAGGTAGTCCTGCAGCTTCGCGACTTCGGGCTTGGTCACGCTGTCGAGCCTTTCGGGTTCTTCATGCAGGGCGTTCCGGGTGCGTGCCCTGGTCGGGAGCCCGCCCGGCGGCCGGGCCACCGCTTGCCACGCCCTCGGCGGAGGAGCAAGCGCGGCCGGACCCGCGCGTCAGATGCCCTCGGCCATGTGGATGAACTGGTCCATGCTGACGAGCTGGTCCATGGCCCGGGCCGGCTCGGCGCAGCCGGCGGTGCCGACGACGCGGGCCGGCACCCCGACCACCGTGGTGTTGGCCGGCACCGGGCGCAGGACCACCGAGCCGGCGGCGACCCGGGCGCATTCCCCGACCTCGATGTTGCCGAGGATCTTGGCGCCGGCACCGATCATCACGCCGCGGCGGATCTTCGGATGGCGGTCGGCCCCCTGCTTTCCGGTGCCGCCGAGCGTCACCGCATGCAGGATCGAGACGTCGTCCTCGATCACGGCGGTGGAGCCGACCACGAGGCCGGTGGCGTGGTCGAGGAACACCCCCCGTCCGATCCGCGCCGCCGGGTGGATGTCGCACTGGAACACCTCCGACGACCGGCTCTGTAGGTAGAGCGCGAGGTCGCGCCGGCCCTGGTTCCAGACATGGTGCGCCAGGCGGTGCGCCTGGATGGCGTGGAAGCCCTTGAAGTACAGCACAGGCTCGATCGCGCGGCTGGTCGCAGGGTCGCGGTCCATCACGGCGACGATGTCGGCGCGGAACGCCTCGCCGATGCGCGGGTCCGCTTGGATCGCCTCGTGGAAGGCATGCGCGACCAGCTCCGAGGGAAGCGCCGCGTGTCCGAGCCGGGCGGCGACCCGGTGCGAGACGGCGCCCTCCAGGCTGGTGTGGTTCAGGATCGTGGCGACGATGAAGGAGGCGAGCTGCGGCTCGTCGCGGATCACCGCCTCGGACTCGGCGCGCAGGCGCGACCAGACCGGGTCGACGGTGCCGGCGAGCCCGTCGGCGACGGGGCGCCCGAGGGCGTGGCTGCCAGTCATGGTTCTGCTCCTCGGGTGGCGCGGCGACGGAGGGCGGCTTGCCCCGTGCCGGGGCGCCCGGACCGGGTCGCGCCGGGTCCACGGATGATCACGGGTCGGTTCGCGAACCGGCGAAGGCGGGTTCCCGTTCGACGTGAGCGGAAAGCTTGGGGTGGCCGCCGGCCTCGATCAAGGGCCGCGTCAGGACGGCGGGCGCGACATCGCACCCCTCAGGCGGTCACCGCCTGCCCCTGGAAGCGCGCTTCGATCGTGCGGGTCAGGCGGTCGACCATCACGTCCACGGGCACGTCGGAGGTGTCGACGGTCGCCGAGGCGCGGGCATAGAGCGGCTCGCGGCTGGCGAGCACCGCCCGCAGTTCCAGCATCGCCGAGGCGTGATCGCCGGTCATGGCGAGATGTCCCTGGTCGCGGACCCGCTGCATGTGTTCCTCGGGCCGCGCCTTGAGCCAGACCGTGAAGAAGGCCTGCAGCAGGAGGTCGTAGGTCAGCGGCTCGGCGACGATGCCGCCGCTGGTCGCTAGGACCAACGGCCCGGGATGCTCGGTCAGGCGCCGCAATGCCGCCTGCTCCAGGCGGCGGTAGCCTTCCTGGCCGTAGATCGCGAAGATCTCCTGGACCGAGAGCGCGTTCTCGCGCTCGATCTCGGCGTTGAGCTCGATGAAGGGCCAGCCGAGGCGTTCGGCGGTCATCCGCCCGAGGGTGGACTTGCCCGCGCCGCGCAGGCCCACCACCGCCACGCGTGGACGCGGCATGCTCCCGTCGCGCGGGCCGCCCGAAAGCGCGTCCTTCGCGGCCGCGATCTGGGCCGGCGAGGCGTGGCCGAGGAGGTCGCGCAAAACCGGCCAGTCGGGGATCGCGTCGTTGCCGGTGATCAGGTCGTCGAGGCGCACGCCCATCGCGTCGGCGACGCGCCGCAGCAGGATGATCGAGACGTTGCCCTGCCCGCCCTCCAGCTGGGCGATGTAGCGCTCCGACAGGCCCGAGGTCTGCGACAGCAGCTTGCGCGACAGGCCGCGGACCGTGCGCGCATGCCGGACCCGGCGACCGAGGTCGGACAGGAAGAGTGATTCTTGTTCCACCGCGCCGGTCATGGCGTCGTCCGCTTTCCGATTGATCCCAAGCGCGTCGGTCTCACGCGCGAGATCGGCCTCTCGGCCATCCCGACGCAAGTGATGCGCCGCGAACCTCACACAAGGACGACCATGACGCGGTCACGCCCGATCTCTCGCGAGACGTCCGGCGCACCCCTGCCCTCGGTGCATGATGATTCGTCAAAGGAACTCGAGCGGTTGCGATGCTGCGGCGCACACGGCGCCGACCGCATCGGTCCCCTCGTCCGACGCCCCGTATGTGTTGCGCTGCGGTCCCGCGGTCAACCCAGCCAGCAAATCGTTGGCTGGACAACCTCTGCGGTTTTCCCGCGCTGGTACAAACCTACTGGTCGGTGGCGAGTGCGGTGGCTTCGAGGACGGGCTCCTCGGCGGGCGCCCTGCGAGGCGCGGCGGGCCGGGCGAACGCAGCGAGTCGCTGGGCCGAGGGCCGACGCGGCGGCAACGGCACGGCGACGCTGTCGGCGGAGGCCGCATCCGCGGTGGCGGCGGCCGGCGGCGCTGCGGGCGAGGCGGCCAGGGTGAGCCCCGAGAGGTCGGCGCTCGCCACCTGGACGGCGCCGGAAAGCGAATCGGGCCGGCGCGGCGGAAGCGGCACCGCGATCGTCTGGGCCGTCGCGGCGGCGTCCGCTTGCGGCTGGTCGGCGGCGGGGTCCTGCGTCGTGCGCAGGCTCGCCATCTCCACCATCTCGGCCCCTGAGAGGGCTGCCGGACGACGGGGCGGCAAGGGGACCGCGACCGCCTCGGCCGGCGCCGCCGCCACGGTCGGGGCATAGGCCAGCGCCACGTTGGCGGCGGAGAGGTTCGGATCGGTGGCGACGACGGGCGCGCCGGTGAACAGGCTGGCGACCGCGCTGGCGGAGGCCGCGACCGGGGCCACAACCGCGGCGACCGCCGTGGCGACGCCCTGGCGCTTGGCGGCGTAGTAGTAGCCGCGATTGTAGTAGCCGTAGGCCTGGGTGAGGTTGCCCTGCGCGGTGCGGTAGGCGCCGGCGAGGTAGGCGACGCCGTATTTCAGGTTCGTCCCGGGATCGAGCAGGCCGGCGGCGTCGCCCTGATAGCCGAGGCCGCGGGCGGTGGCGGGCTTGATCTGCATCAGCCCGAGGGCGCTGCCGCCCTTGGCCTTCGGGTTGTAGTTGCTCTCGCGCTTGACCACCGCGTGGACGAAGCTCGCCGGAACGCCGTTCGCCTTGGCGTGCTGCTCGATCAGCGCATCGATGTTGTCGCGGGCTCCCTGCGCGATGGCCGGGACGGTCACGACCGCCAGAGCTGCGGCGAGGAGAAGGCGTCGATGCATCCTGGAGACCCGTTCCCGCTTGTTCTGGTCAAGCTAGGTCGGGGGCAAATGAGGCTGGAAAGCGGCTTGGATGCGGTCGCCTGGGGGCGGCGAGCCCGGGGGGCGGAGCCTGTGCCCAGCATGCCACAGGGGCGGACGTCTTCTTAGGCCAGGATCAGCCGATCGACCGCCTTGGCGAAGCCGTCGGCGTCGTTGCCGTCGGTGACGGCGGTGGCCGCCGCCTTCACCCTCTCCTCGGCGTTGCCCATCGCCACCGACAAGCCGGCGCGCGCGAACATCGCGGCGTCGTTGCCCGCGTCTCCGAAGGTGGCGATGCGGCTGCGCGCGAGGCCGAGCCGGTCCGCCATCCAGTCCACGAAGCCGCCCTTGTCGACGCCGGGCGGGGTCACGTCGAGGTAGTAGGCCTGCGAGCGGTGGACGACGGCGCGGCCCTCCAGGGTGCGGCCGATCTCGGCCTCGCAGGCGGCGAGGTGCGCGTGGTCCCGGCTGACGCCGACGAGCTTGGAGGCCCGTCCCAGAAGGGAGGCGAGCTCGGGCACCACGTTCGGCTCGGCGTCGAGGGTGCGGCGCTCGAGGTCGGTGTAGGGTCCGGCCGGGTCGCGCAGGCTCCACAGGCCGTCGGCGAAGACCCAGACATCGAGCTTCGCGGCGAGCATCCGGTCGACCGCCTCCCGTGCGGTCGCCTCCGGGATCAGCCGCTCCTCGATCACGGAGAGGTCGGGGCCGACCACCGTCGCGCCGTTGAAGGCGCCCATCGGCAGGCGTAGCGCCAGCGTCGCGACGAGACCGCGCAAGCCAACGGGCGGGCGGGCCGACGCGACGGTGAAACCGATTCCGGCGGCGTGCAGCCGCGCCACCGCGGCGATCGTGCCCGGGCTGAGGCTCTTGTCGGTGCCGACGAGGGTGCCGTCGACGTCCGAGATCACGAGGTCGATGTCGCGGTCGCTCATGATACGGCTCCTCCGGTCGCCTGGACCCGGGCGACCACGCGCTCGGCGATCCGCTCGGGATCCTCGGCGATGCCGACGACGACCGGATGCTCGTCCTCCCCCGGCGGCTCCAGGATCGCGAACTGGCTGTCGAGGAGGGCCGGCGCCATGAAGTGCCCGTGCCGCTGCGCGAGCCGGCCGGCGATCAGGTCGCGGCTGCCTTCGAGGTAGACGATCCGGACCTGCCGCGAGCCCCCGGTGAGAACGTCGCGATAGGCCCGGCGCAGGGCCGAGCAGACGATGACGCCGGATTCCCCCCGCTCCAGGCGATGCCGGATCCAGACCGCGATCGAGGCGAGCCAGGGCGCGCGGTCCTCGTCGTCCAGGGCGAGGCCGGCATGCATCTTGGCGACGTGCTCGGGCGTGTGGAAGCTGTCGCCGTCGACGAAGATCCAGCCCAGCCGCTCGGCCACCAGGGCGGCCACGGTGCTCTTTCCCGAGCCCGAGACCCCCATCACCACGAGCACCTGTGCGGCGGGGGACCCCGCAGGGTCGTTCGGCGTGGACTGGCTCGCGGGCATCGCGGCTCCCGGTTCGATCGCGTGGTCGCGGCGTCGCAGATAGCACGCCGCCCGGCCCGGGCGAGGCCTTCGAGCGGAGCCGCCCTCCCCTCAGCCGCCGGCCTTCGGCGCCGCCGGCGGCAGCTCCGCCATGATCGGACGGATCGCCCGGTCGCGCAGGAATTGCGGTCCGAGGACCATGCGGAAGTAGTCGTAGGGGCCGGGCCGCTCGTTCGCGAGCAGGAACTGGAAGTGCATGCGGAACGGCTTGAGCCTGACCTTCGCATAGGTCTCCGGCGTCAGGATGTCCCGCACCTGTGCCGACCGCACCAGCGGGTTCGCGATCGGGCCGCCGGCGAGCGGCAGCCCGAGGTCGAGCACAGGATTGAAGCCGGGGAAGTTCATCCAATCCTGCGGCGCCTGCACGTCGAGCCAGACGATCCGGCGCGAGGCGACGAGGGCGGCCACGTCGCCGCGGACATGCCGGGCGAAGGGCTGCGCGGCGACGATCGGAAGGGCCGAGCCCAGGGTCGCGAGGCAGAACGCCGTGTCGCCCGTTCCGAGGTCCGGAGCTCGGGCGAGGAGCCGCGCAGCGACCTCGGCGGCCGTGAGCCCGCCGGTGGAGTGGCCGACGATCATCACCTCGTCCGGCCGCTCGCCGCGGGCTTCGGCTTCGGCGAGCCGCGCGAGGATGCGGTCGGCGAAAACGTCGAGGCGGGCGGCATAGTCGCGTCGCCAGCCGTTGCCGTGCTGCCAGTTGAACACCCAATCGTTCAGCAGCTGCCAGAAGAAGAACCTGTTGAGCAAAGCCTCGATCGCCACGATCCAGGCGATCCCGGCGACGACGGCAAGCGGCAGGGTCACCCAAGGCGGCCAGCCGAGGCTGTGGCCGAACCAGTCGCCGAGGTGGGCGTGCACCAGGGTCCCGATCGCCAGCGACAGGGCCGAGAGCAGCACGACCATCACGAACGGGTAGATCACGACGTTCCCGTAGAGCCAGTTGAGCCGGTAGAACCGCCAGATCAGCCCGCGGACCAGGGCATGGAGCGTGCCGACGACGAGGAGCAGGACGCTGAGCACCCGCGGCCGACGGAAGTCCCGCGCGACGAGGTCGTCCCAGAGCAGCACGTCGTAGGCGGTCGCCACCCGGCCCTCGTCCGGTCCGACCGTCCAGCTCTGTAGGATGCCGTCCGCACTCAAGGTCGCCGGCGAGATGTCGGGCCGCGGATCGCCGAAGCGCTTGGCGTGCCGCAACAGCTCGCGCACGAACAGCAGGCGATAGCGGGTCCGTGCCTCGGGATCGTAGCCCGGAATGAAGAACACCTGTCGGCGGCGTACCGTGCCGGTCCGCTCGGCCTGCAAGTCCGGCGGGGTGTAGGAGAGAGGCAGCCTCATGGATGAGGGCGTTCTTCCGAAGTCGTTCGCTGCGTCGTGGGGCGGAAATATTTTCCAGGCATAAGGCTTCGTCGGCGCGAGAGCCAGATCGCCCGTGTCGCTGTCAGCGTCCAGCCCGCAGAAAGTCGGAGTCGCGACTTGACGATGTGCACAACGGGGATCGCCGCGGCCGATCGAGCTCGCGCGCTGCGAGTGTGTCCGCCCCGCTACGGACAGCAGCTTGCGATTGGTCTAGGCGTCGAGGCCTTGAAAACGATCAGGCGATCCTGGATGCGCGTCCTCCCCCTGCTCCTGCTCACCGCACTTGCGGTGTCGGGCTGTTCGGTTCTTCCGGCTTCGGGTCCGACGGCGCGGGCCGTCGAGGCGGGGGCGGAGGTCTCGACGCCGGAGGGGCTGCTGGCGCGCTACGAGCTCGTCGACGTGACGCCGGCCGTGATCGAGG
>NZ_VRUT01000172.1:0-9106 GCF_008039465.1 Methylobacterium sp. WL120
CGCCGCCTCGACGCCGGCATGGCCGCCGCCGACGACAACGACATCGAAAGCCTGTGGAAACGTTTCGGGCATCCCCGGGATGTGCCGCCACCCCGCGAAAAGGTCAATCACCTGCCCTCACAGGCGCTCCTCCGAGCGGAGCTTGCCTTCCTCGTGAGCAATCTGCTCGCGTGCTCGGCATTTTTGACTACATTTTTAAAATCACCATCGAATGCAGGACTGTCGTTTTCAATCCGGACACTGCGGATCGCCCGGGCTCAGAGCCATCTCGCACTATCGGGTCATACGAAACCTCTTGCGACTCACTGGTCTGCATGGCATCGAGAATCTGTGAACGATTTATGAACGGACAACGGCGTCCGTCCCGGCCACCCGGGATTTCGTGACATCGCGGACCTCGCACGGGTGAGGGCGACCAACGAGGATCAAGACGATGCACATCATCGCTATCGGCCTGGGTGCACTCTGCTGCGCCGGCGGCGCGCTCGCTCACTTCACCGACCCGAGCCAACGCAAGGAAGGCGCCCTGGGCTTGGCCGGCTTCGGCTTCCTGCTGACGGGGATGTTTCTCACCCGCTCATAAGGCGGGGCGGGTTTTCACGTGAAACATTGCGGGCTTTGGTCGGCGGTAGCCGTGCCGATCCTTCACAGATCCGCCCGCCACCGCTGTCACGCATCTCACCGCGTATAAAGAAAGAGGCGCGGCTCCACTGTCCCATCCGGGAGAGGGACAGGGTAAGGGGTGTGACCTCTTCGGGGAATTCTGTCCCCTCACGCCAACCCTCTCCCGAACGGGAGCGGGAGTCGCCGCCCGCTGCACGTGACCACTCCGGTGATGAAGCCATCGGCTATTTCCCAATACAGAACCCCGAAAAAAGGCGGTCGAGCACCTCTTCGATGCCGACCTGGCCGCCGACCTCACCGAGCGCGCGTACGGCCAAGCGTAGGTCCTCGGCGACCAGTTCCGGCATCCCGGTGGCGGCGGGCAGGCGGTCGAGGTGGGCGATGCAGCGCTCCAGCGCGTCGCGGTGACGCTCGCGGGTCACGAGGGCGTCGCCGCCGCCGAGCGTCACCTCGGCCTCTGCTGTGATCGCGTCGAGCAGGAGGAGAAGCCCCTCCCCCGTCAGCGCCGAAACAGCGAGGTCGGCACCCGGCGCCGCATCCAGGTCGGCCTTCGTTCGCACGCGAAGGACACGGCTCGTTCCTGAGACTTCCTCTGAAGCAGCGCCCGGCGGGACCAGCATCAACACGAGGTCGGCCTCGGCCATCCGCCGGCGAGTTCGCGCAATGCCCTCGGCTTCGACGGGGTCGCTCGTCTCGCGCAAGCCCGCCGTGTCGACGAGCATTACCGGCAATCCGCCAAGATCAAGCCGCACCTCGATCGCGTCGCGGGTGGTGCCCGGCACCGGTGAGACGATGGCGGCGTCGCGTCGGCTGAGGGCGTTGAGCAGGGTCGACTTGCCGGCATTCGGTGGGCCCGCGAGCACCACCTGAAACCCCTCTCGCAGGCGCTCGCCGCGCCGTCCATCGGCGAGTGCGGCTGAGATGGCAGTACGGAGCCGGGCGGCTCGGGCGAGCACGGCTCGGTCGAGCCCGGCATCGTCGATGTCGCCCTCGTCGGCGAAGTCGAGGGCCGCCTCGGTCGCCGCGAGGCAGTCGATCGCCTCCTCCCGCCAGGCCGCGACCTGGCGTCCGAGGGCACCGTCGAGCTGGCGCAGGGCCTGGAGGCGCTGGGCTTCGGTGTCCGCTTCGATCAGGTCGGCGACACCCTCGGCCTCGGTGAGATCCATCCGGCCGTTGAGCACCGCCCGCCGGGTGAAGGCCCCCGCCTCCGCCGCGCGGCAACCAGGGAAGGCGGTGAGCGCGCGGATCACCCCCGCCCGCACCGCGACGCCGCCGTGCAGGTGCAGCTCGGCCATGTCCTCGCCGGTGACCGTGTCAGGTCCAGGCATCCAGGCGACCATTCCCTTGTCGAGCATCATGCCGTCGGCCGGATCGCGCAGCGTGCGGAGCGAAAGCCGGCGCGGGGCCGGAAGGGTACCCGCAAGCGCGACGAGCACACCCGCCGCGGCCGGCCCGCTGATGCGGATCACCGCGATGGCGGCGCGCCCGAAGCCGGAGGCCGGCGCGAACAGGGTGCTGGAATCGTGCATCGGGCTCCGTCCTGGTTCGTCGGCCTTCGCCGACACGCGGGCGCCGCCGGGTGAACTGGAAACGCGCCGCCGGCGGATTGGGCTTGCCTCGACGGAGGGCGATGCGCAAACCGGGCGCCCGCGAAGCGCAGCTAGGGATGATGACGCCATGGTCTATACCCGTCGCACCGTCGTCGCCGGCTTGGCGCTGGCGGCACCCGCCCTCGCCACCCGCGCGGAGGCCCGATTTGCGTCGGCCGCCGCCCGGATCGCGGCGGTCGAGGCGCGGCTCGGCGGGCGGGTCGGCGTCGCGTTCCGGGATGCATCGGGCGTGTTCCTCGGCCACCGTGCGGGCGAGGCGTTTGCGATGTGCAGTACCTTCAAGGTTCTCGCCGCGGCTGCGATCCTGGCGCGCGCCGCAGCTGGCGCCGAAACCCTCGATCGCCGCATCGCCTACGGCGCCGCCGACCTGCAGAGCTACGGCCCGGTGACGCGGGCCGCCCTCGCGAATGCGGGCGGCACGCGCGCGGAGCTGACCGTCGAGGCCCTCTGCGCCGCCGCGATCGTATGGAGCGACAACACGGCGGCGAACCTCCTGCTCGACGCCCTCGGCGGTCCTGCCGCGCTCACCGCCTGGCTGCGCGGGCAGGGCGATGCGGTGACGCGCCTGGACCGGACCGAGCCGACCCTGAACACCGCGCTGCCGGGGGATCCGCGCGACACCACGAGCCCGTCCGCGATCACCGGCACCCTGGAACGCTGCCTCCTCGGCGATGTGCTGACCCCGCCGCACCGCGCGCGGTTGGAAGGCTGGATGGTCGCGTGCGAGACCGGCCGAACGAAGCTCCGCGCCGGCCTTCCGCTCGATTGGACGGTCGGCGACAAGACCGGCAGCGGCGACAACGCCACGTCGAACGTCGTGGCGATCCTGCATCCGCCCGGGCGTCCGCCGATCCTCGCCGGTCTCTTCCTGACCGGCTCGGCGCCGCCGCCGGCGACGCGCGACGCGGCCCATGCCGAGATCGGCCGCATCCTCGTGGAGGCGTTGTGATGGCGAAAGCGACGCCGCGGGCGACCCCCGCCTCCCGCGCCCTGGACAAGGCCGGCATCGCCTACGCGATGGTGGCCTACGCCTACGACGCGGAGGCCCCCCGCATCGGTCTTCAAGCTGCCGACGCGCTCGGCGTCGAGCCGAGCTGCATCCTGAAGACCCTGATGGCTGCGGTCGACGGCCAACCGGTCTGCCTGCTCGTCGCCTCGGACAAGGAGGTGGCGATGAAGCGGGTCGCCTCCGCGATGGGCGGCAAGGCGGCGGCGATGCTGAAGCCGCCGGAGGCCGAGCGGATCACCGGCTACCATGTCGGCGGCATCAGCCCGTTCGGCGCCAAGCGTCGGGTGCCGGTGCTGATCGACGAAGGTTCGCTGGCGGACCGACCGGAGATCCACGTCAACGGCGGCGGACGCGGCCTGCAGTTGCGTCTCGCGACCACCGACTTGGTCGCCGCGCTGCAGGCGCAGGTGGTCGTGCTGGCCGAGCGGTAACGTTCGATTCACCTTAACGGCCGATAGTCGCGTCGCGTGCCCGAACGCCGCGAAACGGGACCTGAGGGGACGACGGGCGCATGCGCGCGACATGGATGATCCCGGCCTTCGCCTGCGGTCTCGCCGCCGTGCCGGCGAATGCCGCCGACCTGTTCGGCGCCGAGCCTGCGCCGACCTACGACCTGCCGAGCAACGCACCGCGCTACTTCCCCCGCGGCGACGGCAGCGACAACGTCCTGCAGTCTCGCCCCCTGCCCGTGCGTCGCGCCGGCTGCCTGCCGCGCCGCGTGCCGGTGCCGACCAACGCTCCCGACGACCCGAGCTACGTCGGCTCGACCTACGGCCTGTCGAAGCCGAGCTATTACGGCTTCACGCCGCCGCTGGGCGTCGACGATCCGTTCGGCCGGCCGCTGCTGCCGTATTGCCGGTGACGGCGATCGCAGACCTCGTCCGCTAGGGTTCTCGGTGAGTCGACGGATCTCGACAAATCGACGGGCGATGCTGGCATGCCGGGGAGAGGCAGCTTAAGGCAGCGTCCGCCGACCTCGCCGGAGCCGCCCATGCCCTCTCGATCCACCGCCGACACGCGGGCCATCTCCGATCCCGCCGCCCTGCGGGAAACGGTGGCGGCATGGCGCGCGAAAGGGGAGCGCGTCGTGCTGGTGCCCACCATGGGGGCGCTACATCGCGGCCATCTCGCGCTGGTCGCCCATGCGCGAACGCTGGGCGCGCGCGTGGTGGCGAGCGTCTTCGTCAACCCGACCCAGTTCGGCGCGACCGAGGATTTCGCCCGCTATCCGCGCGACGCCGCGAGCGACCTCGCGCTGCTCGGCGAGGCGGGAACGGACCTGGCCTGGATGCCGGAGGCCGGGACGATGTACCCGCCCGGCTTTGCCACCCAGATCACGGTCGGCAGCCTCACCGAGGGCCTGTGCGGCGCGTTCCGGCCCGGCCACTTTACGGGCGTCGCCACGGTGGTCACGAAGCTCCTCAACCAGGTCCGGCCGGACGCCGCCGTGTTCGGCGAGAAGGATTTCCAGCAGTTGCAGGTGATCCGCCGCGCGGTGGCCGACCTCGACATGGGCGTCGCGATCCACGGCATGCCGACAGTCCGCGAGGCGGACGGCCTCGCCCTGTCCTCGCGCAACCGCTACCTCGCGCCCGGCGAGCGGACGGCCGCGCCGGCGCTCCACGCGGTGCTGTCGCGGGTCGCGGCGGAGGCGCGGGACGGCGCAGAGACGGCGCCTGCCATCGCGCAGGGTGTCGCCGCCCTGGAGGCGGCAGGGTTCTCGGTGCAGTACCTCGCGGTCTGCGATGCGCAGACGCTGGCGCCGCTCGCCCGGATCGACGGCCCTGCCCGCGTGCTCGCCGCCGCCTACCTCGGCAAGACGCGGCTCATCGACAACGTCCCGGTCTGATACGATTTCCGGTTGATCGATTCGGTGAGCACCGCGCCCGTTTTCCCGGACGGGTGAAGCGTCAGCGGAACCCGATCCGAGACCCAGCAGAAGGCATCGCGAAGCGTCGAAACCTTGCGCCGTTCGGATCGAGCCGCTGACGCGGCCCTCGATGATGCTGGGTCCCGGATCACCTTCCGCTGACGCTCCGGGCGTCCGGGAAAACGTCGCGCCGGCGAAGTCATCGATCGGAAACCGTATGAACGATGGATGCCGAACGAGAGGGCGCAGGCCGTCGACGACCCGCGCCCCCTGCCCTCAAAGCCCCTTGGGATGCGCGGCGAAGAAGTCGAGCATGGCGCGCGAGGCGTCGGGCCCCTGCGGGTCGGTGAAGCTGCCAGCCCGGTCCCCACCCGACCAGGCGTGGCCAGCGCCACGAACCCGCCAATCCTCCAGCAACACTCGGCCCGCCGCGTCCGCGTAGCGCGTGCGGGTGTAGGGGCGTCCGTCGCCGTCGAAACGCTCGCGCGCGGGCGTCAGCGCGGCGGCGCCCGCCTGGGCCAGCACTTGGTCGGCGTTGCGGATGCTCACCGTGGTGTCGTCCTCGCCGTGGAAGACGATGGTCGGCACGTGGGCGCCACCGCCGGGGCCGGGCGCGCCCATCTGCATCGCCATCATCGCGGAGCCGACGTCGCGGGCGCAGGAGGCCGCGAGCCCGGAATGCACGCCGACCGCGGCGTAGAGGTCGGGGAAGGCTCGGGCGATGTTGGCCGCCGCCGCCCCGCCTGCCGAGAGCCCGGCGATGAAGACGCGGCTCGGGTCGATCGCATGACCGGCCATGACCGCGCGGGTGAGGCCGGCGATGATGGCGGCCTCGCCGGTCTCGCGGCCCTGGTCGCGCGGCTCGAACCAGTTCCAGCAGCGCTGCGCGTTGGCGCGGCCGGTCTGGACCGGGTAGGCGACGAACAGGCCGTCACGCTCCGCCAGCCGGTTCATGCCGGTGCCGACGGCGAAGTCGTCCGCGGTCTGGTTGCAGCCGTGCAGCATCACCACGAGGGCCGCCGGAACCTGCGGCCGGCTCGGGACGAACAGGCGATACTCGCGCGTCCCCGCCGGTCCGGCAAAGCTCTTGGTGACGACCGAACCTGCGCCCGCGGCGGTCTCGACCGACCGGTCAGGCGTCTGCGGCTTGGCGAAGCCGAAGCCCGGAGCCTGCGGGGCCAAGCCCTTGGGCGTCAGCCCCTTGGCCGCCAACCCCTTCAGCACCGGCGCCAGCCCGCGCACGACGCCGTCCACGGCGGCACGCAGCTTCTCGGGGATCGGGCCGGCGAGCCCAGCTTCGGTCTTCGTCGTAGTCTCGCTTTTCGGCGCGCTCTCGGTCCTGGTGGAGGCCTGGGGCTGCGCCGTCGCCTGCGTCCAGGACGCGGCACGGGGGGGGTCGTCGACGCGCTCGGCGGTCAGGTCGAGGGTCGGCGGCTCGATCGCCTTCGGGGCGTCCCGCGGCGTCGCGAGGCCGCCGAGGCTGCGCTGGATCAGGTCGGTCGCCTCGGCGAGGCGTCCCGCACCGGTGAGCCGGGTCGCCTCCATCATGTCGGCGAAGCGGTCGCGCATCTGCTCGGAAGGATCGGTCATGGGATGTCCTCGGATCGCCGGGGGCGGATCGGAAAGGGCGGGGCAGCTCAGCGCAGCCGGTCGGCCAGGGCGGCGCGGACGGCGGGGCTGGCCTGGAGGCTGCCGAGCACGTCGAGGGAGGCGATCGCCGCACGGGCGAGTTCGGGGGTCACGTCGGCGGCGATGGTGGCGAGGCCGAGCACGCGGATGTCGAGCATCCGCCCCTCGGCCCGTGCCGCCTCGAGGCTCGCCCGGTCGATGTGGCGCAGGCCGAGCTCGACGCTGCGCCGCGCCACCGACTGGCGCGTCACGTCGGCATGCCGCTCGATCTGGTTGCGGATCGCGGTGCGGATGAAGTCGCTGCGGTTCGAGAACAGCCCTTCCGCGACGAGGAGATCGACATGCCCGAGATCGACATGCCCGAGGTTGATCGTGATCTTCTCGCTGTCGGGCTGCCGGGCCGGCACCTTCGCGGTTCTGGGCCGCACCATCGCTTCCATCATCGCGACCATCCCGTCACCATCCGTGTGGATGGCATATGGGAAGCGGTTTTTGCATTGCAATACGATCTTGCGGCGGCGCAGCAAGACGTGATGCGGCGGATCGGTCATGGGGCGGAGGGCCAGCCCCGCAAGGAGCGAGCACGCGCGGCTGCGGCTTCGCGGATGCGACCGGGATCTTCCTCGATCGGGTGGTCGCGTGGCAGGACACCCGGACGGATGACGGTGAGATCCGGATGGTCGCGGTCGGCGTCCGGGACGGCACGTTCTACATGGTGGTCTACGGCGACCAGACGACCGAAGCAGGCGCGCCGATCCGTTGGATCAACACCGCATGGCCGTCGCATCGGAAGGAGCGTACCTTGTGGCGAAGATCAGTCTGAGCGAACTCCGCACGCGTGCGCCGACGGTCGATCGAGCCAAGCTGGACGCAACCACCGAGGCGCAGATCGAGGCGTACCGAAGCGAAGACGGCTACGGCGACCTTCCCGTGCCGGATGTCGCCCGCGTGGTCGAGTCGCCCCAAGCGCTTCGCGTGCGTCTGGGGCTGACGCAGAAGGAAATCGCCGCGGCGTTGCGCATTCCCCTCGGCACCTGGCGCAACTGGGAACAGGGACGCGTCACCCTGGAACCGGCGGCGGCGGCCCTCCTCGTCGTCGTCTCGCGGATGCCCGAAGCCGCCATGGACGCTTTGGGCGGACAATCGGACAGGTCCACCGGGACCTCGTGATCCCCGCGGGCGTGTAAACCGATCGACCATCGTCAGACCGCAGAATCCTCGCCGATGTACTCGGCCCAGATCGCGTTGCCACCGAGGCTTGCGCGGAAGGCGGCGTGGCGCGCGCGCTCGGCGTCGGTGAGGCGGGCGCGGGTGGTGCGGGCCGTGCGGACGACGCTCTCGGCGCCGAAGTCGGCGACCGCTTCGGTCACCGCGCCGGCGCCGAGGTCGAACCCGGTCTGCTTGCCGCCCAGCAGCTCGATGTAGACCTCCGCCAGGATCTGCGCGTCGAGCAAGGCGCCGTGCTTGGTGCGGCGGCTGGTATCGATGCCGTAGCGACTGCACAGGGCGTCGAGGTTTGCCGGCGCGCCGGGATGCTTGCGGCGCGCCATCGGCAGGGTGTCGACCACGCTCTCGAGCACGATCGGCGGCGGCGCCTTCGCCCCGAGCCGGGCGTATTCCATGTTGAGGAAGCCGACGTCGAACGGCGCGTTGTGGATCACCAGGCGGGCGTCGCCGCAGAATGCGACGAGGGCGTCGGCGATCTCCGAGAACAGCGGCTTGTCGGATAGGAACGCGTCGGACAGGCCGTGCACCTTGAAGGCGCCCTCGGAAACCGCCCGTTGCGGGTTGCAGTACTTGTGGAAGGTCCGGCCGGTGGGAATGTGGTTCAGGAGCTCGACCGCGCCGACCTCGATCAGCCGGTCGCCGGTCTTGGGATCAATGCCGGTGGTCTCGGTGTCGAGGACGATCTCGCGTACGACGTCGTGCATGATATCCGGTCCCGAACGCTTCCCCGCTTCGCCTACCCGATTAGCCTGCGCCGGTTAACCCGCGCCTTCAACGCCGCCGCAGGCGGACGTAGAGCGCGCCGGCGCCGCCGTGGTGGCGGGCGGCCTCCTCGAAGCCGAGCACGATCGGGCGCAGGTCCGCGCCGCGCAACCAGTGCGGCACCGAGCGGCGCAGCACGCCGCGCTCCGCGTAAGCGTCTTCGCCGCCTTTGCCGGTCACGACCAGCACCCGCGCGTGGCCGGCGGCCCGCGCCCGCATCAGGAAGCCGACCAACGCCGCATGGGCCTCGGCCTGGTAGAGCCCGTGCAGGTCGATCCGACCCTCGATCGCCAGCAGGCCGCGGCTGATCCGCTGCCGCTCGCGACGCTCCAGCCCGGGCGGGGCGGGGGCTGGGACGAAGGCCGGGCGGACCGG
>NZ_VRUT01000173.1:0-9052 GCF_008039465.1 Methylobacterium sp. WL120
GGGCAGGGCGAGCGGCACCGCGGACGCGGCGATGCGGGCGGGGCCGCGCTGGAAGCGCAGGCGCTTCAGTCGGCGCGGGTCGGCGTCGAGCACCTCGAACTCGAGGTCGCCCGGGCCGGTGATGAGCTCGCCGCGCGAGGGCACGCGGCCGGCCAGCGTCACGATCATGCCGCCGATCGTGTCGATCTCCTCGGCCATCTCGCCCACCGCCGCGACGAGGTCGACGCCGGTGGCCTCGGACACCTCGGCGAGCGGCGCGCGGGCGTCGGCCACGAACACCTCGGCCTCGCCCTCCAGGCGCTGCACCAGGCGGCCCTCCACCACGTCGTGCTCGTCCTCGATGTCGCCGACGACCATCTCGATCAGGTCCTCGATCGAGATCAGCCCATCGGTGCCGCCGTACTCGTCGATGACGAGCGCCATGTGGGTGCGGGTGGCCTGCATCCGCACCAGCAGGTCGATCGCCGGCATCGAGGGCGGCACGAACAGGACCGGCCGCTGGATCCGGGTGGAGGCGAGCGTCGCGGTGAGGTCGACGTTGCCGAGGTTGAGCGTGCGGAGCGCCCGGCCCGGCGACTTGCGCACCCGCGGGGCGGGCTTGGGCGCGTCGACGGGCTCCTCGCCCGCAACGGGTTGCACAACGCCGTTCGTTTGAGCGGTGCTCCGGCGCGGGGCGGCCTCGGCGCGCGCCGCGATGTGATCGACGAAGTCGCGGATGTGGACCATGCCGCGCGGGTCGTCGAGCGTCTCGCCGTAGACCGGCAGGCGGGAATGGCCTGCGGTGCGGAACAGCTTGAGCAGGTCGCCGAGGCCGGTCTCGACCGAGACCGCGACGATATCGGCCCGCGGGATCATCACGTCGTCGACGCGCACCTTGTGCAGCCCGAGCACGTTCTTGAGCATGGCGCGCTCGAGCGGCGAGAACGCGTTCTCGCCCGAATCAGGCTCGGCCAGGGCGTCTTCGATGTCGCCGCGCAGGGAATCGCGCGGTTTCAGGTGCAGCACCTGGAGGAGACGGTCGTACCAGGGCTCGCGCGCACCCGATTCCGCCTCGTTGGAACTGAGCGCGGCCTGGGCCGCGCCGCGACTTCGATCGTGGGTCATGTCTCTCGTGTCTGGGATCGTTTGGGGCGTCGCCGCTCAGCCGGCCACGGGTTCCGCGTAAGGGTCCGGCACGCCGAGGGTCGCGAGCGCCGCGACCTCCAGGGCCTCCATGGCGTCGGCGTCCGCGTCGCCGGTCTCGTGGTCCTGGCCGAGCAGGTGGAGGGTGCCATGGACCAGGAGGTGCGCGATGTGGTGGGCGAGCGGCTTCGACTGCTCGGCACTTTCGCGCACCAACGTGTCGTACGCAAGAACGACGTCGCCGAGCGGCCGCGCGAGGCCGGGTTGCGCCGGCTGCGGGGCAGCCGGAAACGACAGCACGTTGGTGGGCATGTCCTTGCCCCGCCAGGTCCGGTTGAGGTCCTGCACGGTCGCGTCGTCGGCGAGCAGGACGCTGACCTCGACCGGGCCGGCGGGCGAATCGGGCGCCGCCGCGAGTCCGGCCTCGACGACGCGGATCACGAAGGCCTCGAGCCCGGGGACCGCGTCGTCCCAGCGCGCGTCCTCGACCGCGACGTCGATCTCGTGCGGCATCACGCGAGCGGCCGGCGGCGCGGATTCGGGTTGCGGTCGGCATCCGCCTCGCCGTGGGCCGCGCCCTCGTAGGCGGTGACGATGCGGCGCACGAGGTCGTGGCGGACCACGTCCACGTCGCGGAAGGTGATGCGGCCGATGCCCTCGACGCCGTCGAGCACCTTCACCGCCTCCACGAGACCCGACTTCTGCCCCGGCGGCAGGTCGACCTGGCTCGGATCGCCGGTGACGATCATCCGGGAGTTCTCGCCGAGCCGGGTCAGGAACATCTTCATCTGCATCGAAGTGGTGTTCTGCGCCTCGTCGAGCAGCACGATCGCGTTGGTGAGCGTGCGCCCGCGCATGAAGGCCAGCGGCGCGATCTCGATCACCCCGGTCTGCAGGCCGCGATCGACGTGGCGCGCCTCCATGAAGTCGTAGAGCGCGTCGTAGATCGGGCGGAGATAGGGATCGACCTTGTCGCGCATGTCGCCGGGGAGGAACCCGAGGCGCTCGCCGGCCTCGACCGCAGGGCGCGAGAGGATCAGCCGCTCGGCGTGCCCCTGCTCCAGCAGCGAGACCGCGTGGCCGACCGCGAGCCAGGTCTTGCCGGTGCCGGCCGGCCCCTCGGCGAAGACGAGCTCGTTGGCGCGCAGGGCCTTGATGTAGGCGTCCTGCGCGGCGTTCCGGGCGCGGACCGCGCCGCGCTTGCGCGTGGCGATCTGCTCGAAATGCGGCCGGTCGGGCTCGGCGGCGACCACGGCCGCCGGAAACAGCTGGCCCTGGACGGTGGCCTCCTGGATCGCGCCGTCTACGTCGCCGAGCGTCAGGGTGCCGCCGCCGGTCCGCACCCGGGCGTAGAGCTTCTCGAACACCCGGCGGGCGCGCTCGGTGGCGTCGGCCGAGCCCTTGAGCACGAGGTGGTTGCCGAGCGCGGTGGCCGTCACCTCCAGCCGCCGCTCGACATGCGCGACGTTCTGGTCGTACTGGCCGAAGACGAGACTCGCGAGGCGGTTGTCGTCGAAGGTCAGCGCGACCTCGACCGGCTCGTCGTGGACAGCGCCGGGGCCGACCGGCCGCGCGGCGGGCCCGCGCCCGCGCAAGGGGCCACCGCGCCCGGCCGTTCCGTCGAATGACGCCACGAACACTCCCTTCATCGCTCATGCCGAGCCTCGTGGGCAGGAGCCCATGAGACCCGGCGGATTGCCGCCGTCCCACGGTCGCGGGGGCCGGATCGCGCAGCGCGATCCGGGATCACGCCGCCGCGGCGGCCTCGATCGCCTCGCCGAACAGGCTGTTGGTCCCCGCCTCGACGACGCGCACTGGCACGATCCGCCCGATGCAGGAGGTGGGGGCGTCGAACTGAACGGCGAGCAGGTGCGGCGTCTTGCCCGCGACCTGACCCGGCCGGCGGCCGACCTTTTCGACCAGGACCTCGACCACCTGGCCCACCGCCGCGCGCTGGAACGCGTGGCGCTGCGCATCGAGCAGCGCCTGCAGCGCATGGAGGCGGGCGGTCATGACGTCCTCCGGCACCGCGTCGGCGCGCTCGGCGGCCGGCGTGCCGGGGCGCGGGCTGTACTTGAAGGAGTAGGCGCTCTCGAACCCGACATCGGAAACGAGACGCATCGTGTCGGCGAACTCGGCGTCGGTCTCGCCGGGGAAGCCGACGATGAAGTCCGAGGACAGGGCGATGTCGGGACGGACCTTGCGGACCCGGTCGATGATCCGCCGGTAGGCGTCGCCGGTATGCTTGCGGTTCATCGCCGCGAGGATGCGGTCGGAGCCCGACTGCACCGGCAGGTGGAGGTAGGGCATCAGGGCCGGGATCTCGGCATGCGCCGCGATCAGGTCGTCGCCCATGTCGTTGGGGTGGCTCGTGGTGTAGCGGATGCGGGCGATGCCGGGCACGCGCGCCACCGCCCGGATCAGGTCGGAGAGCGTCGCGGTCCCGCCATCGCTGGCGAGCCCGTGGT
Organism: Methylobacterium sp. WL120; assembly: GCF_008039465.1. Classification (NCBI taxonomy): domain Bacteria; kingdom Pseudomonadati; phylum Pseudomonadota; class Alphaproteobacteria; order Hyphomicrobiales; family Methylobacteriaceae; genus Methylobacterium; species Methylobacterium sp. WL120. The sequence continues at coordinate 3,591 of NZ_VRUT01000173.1, forward strand.
AGGCGTTCACGTTCTGGCCGACGAGGCCGATCTCGCGGACCCCGCCGGCGGCGAGCCTTTCCGCCTCCGCCACGACCGCCGCGATCGAGCGCGAGACCTCGGCGCCGCGGGTGTAGGGCACGACGCAGAACGCGCAGAACTTGTCGCAGCCCTCCTGCACCGTGAGGAAGGCGGAGACGCCCGCGGTGCGCCGCGCCGGCAGGTGGTCGAACTTGTCCTCGACGGGGAATTCGGTGTCGACCACGCGCTTGGCGTGCGAGCGGGCCAGCAGGTCCGGCAGGCGATGGTAGCTCTGCGGGCCGACCACCACATCGACGACGGGCGCGCGGTGCAGGATCTCGGCGCCCTCGGCCTGCGCCACGCAGCCGGCGACGACGATGCGGGTGTCGCGGCCTTCGAGCTGGCGCGCATCCTTGAGCACGCGCAGGCGCCCGAGCTCGGAATAGACCTTCTCGGCCGCCTTCTCGCGGATGTGGCAAGTGTTGAGCACCACCACGTCCGCCTCCTCGACGTGGTCGGTGGCGGAGAACCCCTGCTCGGCCAAGACGTCCGCCATGCGGGCGGCGTCGTAGGCGTTCATCTGGCAGCCGTAGGATTTGACGAAGGCTTTTTTCGACACCGCGTCGGGTCCCGGGTTCCTTGGGATACGGCGCGCGAGCATCTCCGCCGCCGAGGCGGAACGCGTCTACCATAGATCGGCCGTGCCGTCGCGACCCTGCCCAAACGCTTGCAAGACCGTATCCTATAGAATACAAAAGATGATGATCCGCATCCGCCGTACGGCTGGTTTCGACGCTTGGCTGCGCGCCTTGCGGGATCAGTGCGCCAAGGCCCGCATCGCGATCCGGATCGACCGGCTCGCCGCGGGAAACGCCGGCGATGCGAAACCGGTCGGCTCCGGGGTGAGCGAGCTGCGCGTCGATGTCGGGCCGGGCTATCGCCTGTAGTTCGTCCGCCGCGGCGAGGCCCTGATCGTTCTGCTCTGCGGCGGGGACAAGAGCAGCCAGCAACGCGACATCGTGCAGGCCAAGGCCCTGGCGGCGGGCCTGCAGGACGGAGACGGCGCATGACCGAGACGCAGCCCTACGATTCCGCCGACTACCTGGAGACCGACGAGGCGCTGGCGGAGTACCTCACCGCGGCCTTCGAGGAGGGAGACACGGCGCTCTTCCGGCACGCCCTCGGCGTCGCCGCCCGCGCGCGCGGCATGACGCGGATCGCCCGCACCTCCGGGCTATCGCGCGAGAGCCTTTACAAGGCGCTCTCCGAGGACGGCAACCCGAGCCTCGACACGACGGTGCGCGTCCTGAAGGCGATGAACCTGCGGCTGACGGCGACCGTGCCGCACGCGTCCGAGCCGGCCTGACGGGATCAGGCCGCCGCCGTGCCATCCGGGAGCCCGGCGAGCGGCCGGGCGGGGGCGGGTCCCACCGTCGCCGCAGGGCCCGGCGCCGACCCTGCGCCCTTCATCGCGGCGCGCACCGCCGCCTCGGCCTGGGCGGTGACGGCCTTGCGGTCGGTGCCGGCCTCGAAGGCGATCGGCTGACCCCAGACCACGTGGACGTCGATCGGCCCCTTCTCGAAGAACAGGGCGAGGTGGGGGGCGAGGTCCATGTCGCCGTACCAGGCGATCTCGGGGCGCTCGACCCGGCCGACGGGCAGGCCGTTGCGGCGCGGATAGGTGATCGCCAGCGGCTGCAGGCGGATGCGGTCGGTCTCGGCCTGGATCGCGGCCCGCGCCGCGCCGACGAGCGAGGAGCGGAACGGCAGCAGGCGGGTGCCGTCGCCGGTGGTGCCCTCGGCGAACAGCACCACGAGCTCGCCCCGCGCCAGCCGGTCGCCGATCGCGGCGTTGACGGTGGCGGTGGCGCCCCGCCGCGCCCGGTCGATGAACACCGTGCGCTGGAGGGCGGCGAGCGTGCCGACGACCGGCCAGCCGGCGATCTCGGACTTCGCCACGAACGAGAGCGGCCGCAGCGAGCCGATGGCGATGATGTCGAGCCAGGAGACGTGGTTGGCGAGCACCAGGGCGGCCTCGCCGGGGCGGGGCGGGGTGCCGCTCTGCGTCACCCGCACCGAGAACAGGGCCAGGAACACCCGGTGGAACAGGGCGGGCGCGAGGCCCCATCCGCGGCGCTCGCCGAAGCGCAGGGCCAGCCAGTGCGGCCCGGCGAGCAGCGCGAAGGCCAACGCGCAGACGACCAGCCGTAGGGCCACCCCGACGCGCGTCACCGGCCGCTCACGTCAGGTCGGCCCGCATGGTCAGCGCAGTCGCGCGGCTGCCGTCGGCCTGCGCGTAGTAGCCGGTCCGCGTGCCGACCTGCGTGAAGCCGTGCCGGGCGTAGAGCCTGAGCGCGGGGGCGTTGCCCTCGTCGACCTCCAGGTGGACGTGCGCGACACCGATCAGCGCCAGGTGCCCGAGGTGCTCGCGCAGCAGCCGGTGGCTCAGGCCCCCGCCGCGGGCGGAGGGCGCCAGCACGACGGTGAGGATCTCCGCCTCGTCCGCGACCTTGCGGGACAGGACGAAGCCCTGCATCGCGCCGGCGCGCCACAGGGCGTGCCCCTGCGTCGCGCGCTCGCACAGCATCCGCTCGAACTCGTGCGCGTCCCAGGGCCGCGCGAAGGCGGTGGCGTGGAGACGCGCCAGCGTCCGCGCCTGGTCGGCCTCGCGCAAGGGGGCGACGTAGGGCTCGGGGCCCCAGGCCTCCCACCAGGCGAGCCACCATTCCAGCGGCCAGAAGGGCGAGACCGGGCGGGTCATCGCCGGGCGATCCGCGCGCGGTCCTGCGGCTGGGCGTCGGCCCCGCGCAGGTACATCGGCCGGGGCAGGGCGTGGGCCGGGTCGGCGACCAGGCCGAGCGAGGCGACCCAGGCGATGTCGGGGCCGGCGGCGCCCGCGACCGTCACCGCGACGCCTCGGGCGCGGAGCACCGCCGCCAGCGATGCGGCGCCGGAGCCGACGAGGATGACCGGGCCGGCCCCGAGCCGGTCGGCGGCCTCCTCGAGAAGCAGGTGCGTCGGCGGCACGACGATCCCCTCGCCCGCGCTCATCGCCTGGAGGTAGACCGCGCCGTGGCGGGCATCGATCGCGGCGGCGACCAGGCCGTCGCCGTTCAGCGCCAGCTGCGGCGCGAGCAGCGCCGACAGGGTGGTGACGCCGACGACGGGAATGTTCGCGGCGAGGCCGACGGCGCGGGCCGCCGACAGGCCGACGCGCAGGCCGGTGTAGCTGCCGGGGCCGACGGTGACGGCGACGCGCGACAGGCCCTCGAACCCGCCCGCGAACCGGGCCATCACCCGCTCGACGAGGGGCAGCAGCGCCTCGGCGTGGCCGCGGGCCAGCGTCATCGATTCCTGCGCGAGCAGGTCGACGCCGTCGGTCGTCTCGGTGGCGACGCAGGCCGAGCAGAGCTCGAGTGCCGTGTCGATGGCCAGGATATGCACGCCCACTCCCGTTCGCCGGGGCTTCGCTCCCGCTCACCCTGTGAAGGAAGGGGCGAGCCTAAGGCAAAACGGCCGCGCCCGTCAGTGCGGGGCGGCCGTCGCGGAGCGGTTCGGGCGCAGGTGTTGCACGGGCGCTTCGGGTGACGGGTGCTTCGGGTGACGGGCGCTTCGGGTGGAAGCGCCCGGCCGCCTCAGACCGCCTGGACTTCGCGGATCTCCGGCAGGAAGTGCTTGAACAGGTTCTGCACGCCGTGCCGGAGCGTCGCGGTGGAGGAGGGGCAGCCGGAGCAGGCGCCCTTCATCTCCAGGTAGACGACGCCCTCCTTGTACCCGCGGAAGGTGATGTCGCCGCCGTCGCCAGCCACCGCCGGGCGCACGCGGGTCTCGAGCAGGTCCTTGATCGTCACCACGGTGTCGTGGTCGGCCGCGTCGTAGAACTCCTCCGCGTCGTCCTCGGCTTGCGTCGCGCCTTCCGCCATCACCGGAACGCCGGACTGGAAGTGCTCCATGATCGCGCCGAGCAGCGCCGGCTTGACCTGCGGCCACTCGTTCACGCCGTCGGCCTTGGTCACGGAGATGAAGTCGTGGCCGAAATACACGCCGGCGACGCCGGGCACGTCGAACAGGCGCTGCGCCAGCGGCGAGCGGGCGGCGCCCTCCGCATCCTTGGCCTCGAAGGTGCCCTCTTGCAGCACCACCCGGCCGGGCAGGAACTTCAGGGTGGCGGGGTTCGGGGTCGCTTCGGTCTGGATGAACATATCTGACACAATCCTCGTCCGCTGCGCCGGTTCAAGGCCGGCCGGGAACGGCGCATGCGCGCCGCCCTCCATGTGGACCGCGAACGTGATTTTCTCAACCAGGGCCGGCAATCGACAAGCGCGGGCACTTGGTGTATCGCGGCGCCAACTCAAAACAGGATGCCGAAATCCTGACGCCCGCAAGCCCATCCGGGGCGGCGCGGCGCGACGGCCGGAGCTATTCATGAACATCATCCAGCAGCTCGAGCAGGAAGAAGTCGCTCGACTCAACAAGACCATCCCCGATTTCCAGCCCGGCGACACGGTGATCGTGAACGTCAAGGTCAAGGAAGGCGAGCGCACCCGCGTCCAGGCCTACGAGGGCGTGGTGATCGCGCGCTCCGGCGGCGGGCTCAACGAGAGCTTCACCGTCCGCAAGATCTCCTACGGCGAGGGCGTCGAGCGCCTGTTCCCGGTCCACGGCCCCTTGATCGATTCGATCAAGGTCGTCCGCCGCGGCAAGGTGCGCCGGGCCAAGCTGTACTACCTGCGCGACCGCCGCGGTAAGTCCGCCCGCATCGCCGAGCGCACAGACAAGAACAAGGTCTCCAAGGCCGACAAGGCGAAGGCCGACAAGGCGAAGGCCGCCCCCGCCGCCGAGTGATCCGCCCGCTCCCGCACAGGGAGCCCGGCACGAGAAAGCCCGCCGCGATCCGATCGCGGCGGGCTTTTTGTTTGCTCTGCACCCGCCCGGTCATCCCGGGGCGCCGAAGGCGAGCCCGCGATGGCGAGGAGGGACCGTCCGGCCGGATAGACCGGGCGATCGAATCAGGCGGTGCGCAGCGCCCGGCGCTTGTTCTGGGCGGTCATCTGCATCAGTCCGACCATCACCAGGATCGTCCCGACGTAGACGATGCCCTGGAGCACGGTCGGGCGGTCGGTGTAGCCGACCAGCGCGTGCAGCACGCGGCCCGGCCAGCCGTTCTCCGGGATCAGGCCGGACGAGTTCCATAGGATCTGGTCGAGCCCGGTGACGATCCCGGCGTTCGACAGGAACTGCGCCGCCTGCGCCGCGAGGCCGGCGGCGAGGAAGATGATCAGCGCGCTCGTCACCGAGAACACGTAGCGGCTCGGAATCGAGGCGAGGCCGAAATAGCTGATGCCCGAGAGCACGACGCCCGCGCCGACGCCGGCCAGCGCCCCGGCCTGCAGGTCGGCGCCCGACGCGCCGGAGGCCACGAGGCCGTAGAGGAACAGCACGAGCTCGGCGCCCTCGCGCAG